>NZ_JBQHWA010000028.1:0-42595 GCF_052064225.1 Blautia massiliensis (ex Liu et al. 2021)
AGCGCCAGAGATACTACGAATCTCTGGGACTGGCTGCATAGGCAGTGATATCTTTGAGATAAATGTGTCAACCAATATTGACAATATCATTAGCAATGTCAGAAGTCGCACACATTTTCATGTTCATTTGCCTTACTCCTTTCAAAAATTCTATAAACTCTCTCGTAATTAAGCACCATGCGGAATTCTGCTCCCCTTTCGGGTGGGGCAAATTTTGAACCCCTATCCGTCCTCATTACAAGGTCGGCATTCGCTTCCTCCGCAATCCTTTACCCGCATTCCCAACGGCTTCCCTTACGGTCCACTTGCCTTTGCAGGCGAGAATACGGGCTTGACACGTTCCACTTAATCAACAATCATTGATAGTTTAGGTTCCACCTCTACTCCGGCAGTCTTATGTCCGTGTATTCCTATCGTGGAGAAGAATATCCAACTGCACACCTTTTGGTTCAAGCCTGTCAGCTACTTTGGCTTGTTCAGCCTTAACGAAGCTTACGGTGATTCAGTTAATTAACCATGCTATCAGAAAGCCTGCACCCTAACCGCCTTGTAGCTGGCAGTTTTGCTTCTCCCTCACGGGATTTGCTCCAAATAGGGTTCCATTTTATATCCGCTTCCGAACAATGCCATTACTGGCAAAGCCGGGGATATTGGCTTCATCCAACGGAATGGATGGTTTGGTCGGAATTACCGCCAAACAGTTAAATTAAGCGACTTCGTGTCGCACCCACATATACGCATCAAAAGTGTTCTCCGTCACATACCGGAATATCTTTACTTTGTCATTCTGGTTTCCCTGTCTTAAGATACGTCCTTCCTGCTGTTCCAGATCAGACGGCTTCCACGGACAGTCGAGGTGATGGAGAGCAATGAGCCTGTCCTGTACGTTGGTACCAGCACCGAGTTTTGGAGTGGAACCCATGAGGATTCTCACCTGTCCGGCCCGTACCTTTGCAAACAGTTCCGCTTTCTTTGCCTCCGTGTTATATTCATGGATAAAAGCAATCTCTTCTTTCGGGATTCCTCTGGCAGCCAGTTTGTTTCGGACATCATCATATACATTGAATGTCCCGTCTCCTTTTGGTGTAGATAAATCACAGAAGATCAGCTGGGTTGTCCGGTCTGCTTTTCCTTCCTCCCATACCTGAAAAGCATTTTCCACACAGGTATTGACCTTGCTTTTTTCTGCATCCGGAAGAAGCTCATTCAATAATCTCTGGTCAAGGGCACATTTTCTTCCGTCATTGGTAATCTTGAGCATGTTATCCTCTGTCGGATTCACAAGACCGCCTCTTACACTTTCGGCACGTTCTGAAAAAGCACTGACCATTTCCTGCTGTTCTTCACTTGGCTTCAAGACCTCATTGATAAACTCTGCTTCCGGTACAGGAAGATTCAGCATATCCGAAGTCTGAATATCCGCAGCTTCCTTAAAAATGGATATCAGCTCCGGAAGATTGAAAAAACGGGCAAATCGTGTTTTCGCACGATAGCCCGTTCCTTCCGGTGATAATTCGATTGCGGTTACTGTCTCCCCGAACGTTGCCGCCCAGGAATCAAAGTGTCCCATACCCATACGCATGAGTGTGTCATACTGGAGATAACGCATGATAGTGTAAAGCTCCGTCATACTGTTCGATACGGGAGTACCTGTAGCAAAGGTGATCCCTCTGCCGCCGGTCAGTTCATCCATGTACCGGCATTTCATAAACATATCCGAACTTTTCTGTGCATCCGTCTGTGAGATACCCGCCACATTCCGCATTTTTGTATACAAAAAAAGGTTCTTAAAACTATGACTTTCATCCACAAACAGCCGGTCTACGCCCAACTGCTCAAAAGTTACTACATCATCCTTTCTGGTCTGGTCATTGAGTTTCTTCATCCTCGCCTGCAGACTCTTCTTTGTTTTTTCCAACTGCTTGATGGTATAATTCTGTCCTGCCTGATGTGCCGCTTCTTCAATGGAAAACGTAATATCTGCGATCTGATCTTCCAGCATGGCAATCTGCCGTTCCCTTGAAAGGGGGATTTTCTCAAACTGTGTATGTCCAATGATCACGGCATCATAATCTCCTGTCGCAATACGGGAACAGAAACGTTTTCGGTTTGCCGGCTCAAAGTCCTTCTTTGTTGCCACCAGGATATTTGCTCCCGGATAGAGACGTAGGAAATCACTGCCCCACTGTTCTGTCAGATGGTTTGGCACGACATAAAGATTCTTCTGTGAGAGTCCCAGCCGTTTTGATTCCATACCGGCTGCGATCATCTGGAACGTCTTCCCTGCTCCTACGCAATGAGCCAGAAGGGTGTTATTTCCATACAGCACATGAGCCACTGCGTTTTTCTGGTGCGGCATCAGGGTGATCTCCGGATTCATGCCGACAAACTGAATATGGCTTCCATCATATTCCCGTGGACGGATGCTGTTAAATCGTTCATTATAAATCTTACAGAGATCTTCCCGTCGGTGCAGGTCTTTAAATATCCACTCTTTAAATTCCTCTTTGATCAGCTCCTGCTTCTGCTGTGCCAGCATTGTTTCCTTCCGGTTTAATTCCCGGTGTTCCCCCTCGGCATCCTGTACCGTGTCATAAATCTTGGTATCTCTAAGGTTTAAGGCATCTTCCAAAAGACGGTAGGCATTGGCTCTCTGTGTTCCATAAGTGGAAGTGACAAGGGCATTTCCGTAGCTGTCCACATTCTTTCCCATAACATTCCATTGTCCGGTCACTTCGGCATACTGGACTTTGACCTTGCTCCCTACATAATATCTTGGTGTATGAAATGTCTCTGCCATGAACCTTGTAATGTAATCCTCGGAGATCCAGGTTGCCCCAAGTCTTGCCTCAATCTCTGACGCATCCAGATCTTTTGGCTGTACCTGCTCCAAATACTGCACGTTCACCTGATATTCCGGATGATCTTCTGCAAACTGTTTTGCGATCTGCAGTTTCTCCCTCACATTTCCAGAAAGATATTCGTCCGACGGCTCCCATTTTTCACTGATCGGATTCTTAAAGATCACCCCTGCCAGTTCTTCGGTAAGTTCTGCTTCTGTTTTCCCGGAAAGCTGTGCCATATAGGAAAGGTCAACGCCTGCCCTCTCACCAATGGAAACCGCAAGTGCTTCACTGGCAGTATCCACGGAAGTTACCGTTTCTGCCCTGCGGATTGTCCTTTTGGTAAAAATATCCGCTTTCCGTTTCAGTTCTCCCTTATCATCCAGAAATTCCAGAGAAGTCAAAAGACAATAGCTGCTGTCCTGGCTAAATGCCCTCTTATTGGCATTGCTGCTGATAAGACCATATTTTGCTGTAAAGGTATCGTATTCTTCATTGAGTTTTTCCTGCAGCTTTGTGATCTGCTCATCGCTTCCCTCTTCCATCTGACACTGGATCAGTTCATTCGTAACATCACGGATCTTCACCATCCCTTTGACACGTTCCGCTGTTATTGCTGGAAGCTCCATGCGGTTCATCACAGAATTTTCCCGGTAATAGACTTCCTCATTCACTACGGTAAAACTGAAATTCTTTACATCCGGGTCTGCCGGGATAGAGACAACATCCTCCTCCAGCTCTGTATCCGAAAGTTCCAGTTCCGTGATCATGCCATGGATATTCCTGATAGCTTCTTTTAACTGTTCTTCTAAGGTAACGCCTTCTTTTGGTTTTACAGTCACTTCCTGCTTTCCATACTGAGTGCTTTCTGTGGTAAATTCACCAAGCACCATTTCCGGATGCTCTGCAAAATAAGCATTGACTGAATAGCCTTCCGGCATTTCCTTTAAATTTAACCATTCCGGTTCCTCAATGGATGCCCTGTCTCTTTTCTGGAAAAACAGAATATCAGAAACAACGCTGGTATTGGCATTTCTCTGGAACGCATTATTCGGTAATCGGATGGCTCCAAGCAGTTCTGCCCGGTTTGCGATATACTGTCTCACTGCCGGATTCTGCTTATCCATCGTTCCACTGGAAGTTACCACAGCCACTACGCCACCGGGACGCACCAGATCAAGGGATTTTGCAATAAAATAATCATGGATCATAAAATGATGCCGGTCATATCTGCGGTCACTGACCTGATACGCTCCAAACGGAACATTGCCTATCACACAGTCAAAAAAGCTGTCCGGATAACTGGTTTCCTCAAATCCCTGCACGGCAATCTTGTTTTTCTGGTAAAGCTGTTTTGCGATCCTGCCCGAAACCGGGTCAAGTTCCACACCATACATATTGGCTTTGCTCATACTCTCCGGGATCAGTCCCATAAAGTTACCGACACCACAGGACGGCTCCAGGATATTTCCCTGTTTCAGTCCCATGTTTTCCAATGCTTCATACATACTTCGGATCACGATCGGGGATGTATAAAAAGCATTTAAGGTCGATGCCCTTGCTGCACTGTATTCTTCTGGCGATAAAGTATTCTTTAATTCCAGATACTCATTTGCCCAACTGCTGTTACTCTCCTCAAATGCCTGTGGGATACCACCCCAGCCAACATAACGGGATAAGATTTCCTGCTCTTCAGGTGTTGCCAGACGCTCTTCTTTCTCCAAAGTCTGTAACAAATGGATGGCTTCCATATTTGCCTTATACTTTGCTTTAGGTCCGCCTGCACCAAGGTCATTATCCCGGATATGGAAGTTGTGTGGTTTTGTTACAATCTTTTCTACTTCCGGTTTTAAATATGGCTGGAATTCTCCCTCATATCCAAACAGTTCATTTTCTCCGGGAATATAATTGCGTCCGGTTTCCAGACACCGGAACACATCGGCAGTTGGTGCATTGCTGACTGCATAAAAATCATCATAAGAATACTTTGGGAAATCTTCTGTATGATAGGTTGATAAATGCAGTTCTGTATTGGAACGGGTCTGTGCAACCAAATCTTTTCCTTCTATTCCTTCCGGCAATACCCCTACTGCTTCAAAATGATACCCCAGATATTCAAAAACACCTTCATCCCAGGACTCTGCCAGTTCTTCTGCTGTTTTAGCTGTTATCTTTTCTTCTGATTCAGTTGCTTCCCGCTCCCCAGAATCTTTCGTTGTTTCCTGTTTCTGATTTTCCAGAATATCTTCTCTGGCAGTAACCTCTTCCTCTTCTATTTCCTCCACATCTGACATATCTACTACGGTCGGTTCTGCCACTGCCTTCGTATCCAAGAAATCAAACATGGTCATCTGGTGTCCGGATGGTTCCGCAAAAGACGGTTCTGCTTCCGGTGTCGGGAAAATCGTATAGGTTCCTTCTGCATACTGGTGAAGTTCTGAAAGAAGTTCTGTTTTCTGCTGGTAATTTGTCCCATACGCTTCAAAATCCAATGGAAGAGCTGCCAATGCTGCATCCATCTTCTGTAACAGTTCTTCTGTCTGCTCTGGATTCTCTAAAACTGACACCATTTCTTTTCCTGGTTTTTCCCAGAAGAAATCATCCGTAAATGGTCTGTCTATCTCTTCCGGAAGACGGTCATAAAAGCGGAGTACCTTATTCGCCATCTGCTCCCGTTCATATTCCGGCATACGAGCATAATCTTCTGCCTGCAGGAACTGGTCATTCTTTATCAGATAATCTACTCTGTTTGCAACTTTATTCCAGGATAATAAAATTGACGTATATGGATTCCCATAAGCACCTCTTGCAAGAAACAATCCTTTTCCATCATAGTTTGCGTGTGAATCATCGGCACCAGACAGTGCGTGACTGCTTCCACCGATCCCATACTGTTCCTTGATAAAACCTGTCCTCGATCTTTCATCTTCATGCAGCAGATAAAAGGAATACGTCCTAAGCCTGCCCTGCGAATACGCTCCACCTCCTGCAAGATAAGCATCAATCTCATCCTGTGTAATGAACATCGGATGTTCTTTCCAGGCAAAGCCCTCCCTAGCCTGATAAGGAATCACCTCATCCGCAAACTTCTGAAACTGCTTTGAGATATTTATAGGATTATAATGATGGAAACGCATAATAAAATGATTTTCTTCATAGGCTTCTGCCAGTGCATCCAGTCTTTCATTCAGTTCCGAAAGCCACTGAAGATCCTCCAGCTTTTCTTCCAGATAATCCGTGATCTCCGGATAGATACTGCGAAGATGTGGTAAATCCTCCTCATCGAAAACAATCTCCGCTACTCCTTCTGCCATATCCCCTTTCATATAAGCAAGAGCCTGGGCGTGTTCTTTTACTGCATTACTTCTTGCCGCATCCAATACAGACTGCGGTGCATATTCACCCTGGTCTAAAAGCTGATGGATACGTCCGCTGACATCTTCCCATGATAAAAATGCCTTATCTAAGATATGGTCTGTAACTGTATGCCCTACTGCGATCTGCATCCCGGTTTCATCAAACCAGACCGAATATTCATTTCCATCAATCTGAAAACCTTTTCCCCCTTTGCGGTATTCACGCTTCACAAACTCCGTATATTCCTCCGGTGTCTGTTCACTCATGAAATTATAGATGATCCGGAGCTGGCTGGCTTTCCGGTTTCCTCCTGTCCGTAAAATCTCATCGACAACTTCCTCTGGAATCTGGATTTCTCCGGCATAAAGGGCAGCTGCTCTTTCCTCGATCTGCCGCCTTTGTTCATCTGCGGTGGGATATTCGGGCAAAGATAAAGCAGAGGCGATCTCTTCCTCTGCTTTACTCAATCCATCTTCTCTTGTATCTTCGACTAACTGTATACCAATTCCGTCAAGATGCTCTCTTCCGCTGTTGCCATCAGTGCGTTCATGTGTGCTGTCCATGCCATCGGATCTGCTTCCTTGTCCGGTGCCGGATTCTTCTCCAGCAGTTTCTCCATCTGGCTGTCCATTCTCTCCTGTGCTGCTTTCTCGATCTGTTCCAGATGGCTGTTCAGCTTCCCGGTCAGGAACAGGCTCTGATAAAGGCTGTTCTTGTGTTCTTTCAGAAATGTCCTCCGCAGCATCCCATATTTCCCGATCGTCACTTCTTCCTCTTCGACGGTCAGATTCGGAAACAGGTAATCTCCCTTGCGATGATATGTCAGTTCCATAATCGGTTCCTCCTTCATTTTCAATATTTTCTTCTTTTTTCGTTTCTGCATCCTGGTTTTTAATTTCGTGCATTAACGTGGTAAAGTTATTATAATTCCTTTCATTGGAATTTTCAACCTCTTTTCTCGCTTCTTCCAGAGAAATTTTATGTACGGTCTTTCCAATATCAATCAGAATACTCTCACTGAGCTGGCTTGCCGCATTTCCAAGGAAGGTGAGAACTGACAGACGGTTATAATCTGTGATATGCATGAAGTCCTCTTCTTCCAGAAGTTCCATCGGGTCAAGCCCGCATCGCCTGGAAAGCAGATAGTAAACACTGTCTGTTGCCAGCTGACGAAAATCACTGCGGATCGTCACCTCATCCAGATCTTCCAGATAAGTACCTTCTACAGCATATTCCAATCCATCCAGGTATTCCTCCAGATTGTCATTGACCATTTCCCTTGCGACCGCCATCAATGCGTCCTGCAAAGTTGCCGCATCCTTTTCTTCCAGAGCATAGACTTCTGCCAGATGGGTGAGGATCTCTTCTCTCTGGTGTTCCTGCATCTTCCAAAGATATGGGCTTCTGCCTCCGGCTACCATGTGGGTATCCGAAATATCAAACACATAACGAAGTTTGGTATTCTGCCAGGTTTCATCAAACAAGGCAATTCCTCTTGCACCACGATTTACCCAGCGTAACATCTTTTCATTCCATAGTTCCAGTGATGCACAGGCTGTTGCGTCTGGACGCTGTGCATGGATCAGAAGCTGATCTGAAAAAGAATAACGATATAACCTTGATGCTGTGTCCATATAATCCATCCAATCCCCTGGCGAACTGCTCACTGATACGGCATGTTCCTGCACCAAGTTTCGGATGTCCTGTAGTTTAGACATTAAACTTCCCTCCTATCAATAAAAAAACAGCCCACTCTTTTTTAGAATTGGCTGCATAAAATGTACTTTACTTTTCGGAGAGAAAATGCTATATTCTAATTGAAAAGAGTAACCGCCCACAAGGTGGATGCTCCTGGATTAGGTTTTAATTTATTTTGCTCTCAAAGAGAGCTGCCTATCCTGTTGGCAGACAGGGTAGGCTATTTTTTTCGCTTGTTGTCCCTATTATCCAAATAGGCAAGCAAAGCAATCAGAAACGTACCGCCTAAGAACAATAAGCTCAAGACTTCGTATGTATCCATTCGCTCCACCTCCCTTCTTCTGTATCCCTTAACGGAATCTGAAAATCCAGGAGGTTTTTACCAACCCTGTACACGGTTACTCCAGTAATATTCTAACAGGTAACTCTCCGCAAAGCAATTCCTTTTTACTTCATACGGTTTTATATTCTGTTTTTCTCTTATTCTCTGGCCAATGCAGTTTCCATTCCAGATATTCCTCTTCTGTGATTCTTCCATCGCCCAATTTCTGCTTTTTCCCCATCCATTCCTGCAGATAAGACATTGTTTTTTTATCCCTCATTGTGATTCCAACTATTTCACTTTCTGAATCATTTAGCAGGAACAGATGAAAAAGCCCTCTATTTTCTTCATCCATCCAGAATAAAGTTTCCATTAATTCGTCCATTGTCGCAATTCCAGGACTTAAAAAATTTCGGACATCAACTTCCAATATTTCTGCTATCCGGATAAGCGTTTCCTGCTTCGGTGTACGCTGTCCACTTTCATATTGGGCGATTCTCACATCCGCACTACTTTCCCCATATCCTAATCTGCGTCCCAATTCCTTTTGAGTTATGTTGCGAAACATACGGATTTTTCTTATTCTTGCTCCTAATTTCAATTTCTTCTCCTTTTCAAAATGGGGCTGTGCAGTAACCACAGCCCCAGAACACTATTTATATTATCATTTGCGTTTTCTCTTAACTGTCACTACAGTTCCCAGACATCCTGCTGATACTGCAAGTGCCAGCACAAAAATAGCAATATTTGTATTATCTCCTGTTTTTGGTGAATTGGATACAGAAGTCGCATCAGAACCATGGGAACCAGGAGTGCTGACTCCCTGGTTTTCTGATGTTTCCGGAGTGTCTTTTTCCGGAGCTTTCTTATTTGTCAGATCCAGAGTATATTCAATCACAGGAGTACGGTCATTGACATATTCAAACTGAATCTTATGCTCGGTTTCATCAAGCTGATAGCCATCCAGTGTTTTTGTTTCTTTCAGGATATATGTGATTGCTTTTTTATACTGCCCATTCTTAAAAGTCGCAATCGGATAATTCTTTGATTCTGCATGGCCAGCACTGTCTGTTACCAGAGTTTCCAGAACTTTACCTTTGCTGTCACAAAGGGCAAATTCTACACCTTTCATTGGCTTCTTGGTATCTTTATCCGTTTTATTTAAGATTACCTTGCCCATTGCCTGTTCATCTTCCATTTTGGCTCCCTGAACATCTCCGGTGTCCTTAACCTCAAATGTCACTTTATTTGCCACAATATAGCCTTTAGTCATACTCGAACCTATGAATGTTAACTGCATTACTTTATTAAACTTGTTTTGTCGACTGGCAGACAGACCAATCCTCCCACTAGAGGCTATTGCTCCACTCCCATTACAGGAGCTTCGTCGCTCGTGCCTCCGCTCTCACAACGATAAAGGTAAGTTATACAGTGTGCTTTCCTTACCAACAGGTCATAGCATGTGCAACTGCTCACTGTTCGTTGCTTTCGACGTTCCAATATGGTGCAATATACTGTACTTAGGTGCCTCCTTTGCGATTATTTTGCACATGATATAATTCTCCTGTTTTTCTACTATTTTTTATTTACATTACTTTTTTCAATTTCAGCATAAGCTCTATAATATTTGCTCGTCCCTTTATTGGAATAAAGTTCCGATAATTCCATAACTTCAATTTTAGGATGACGCTGCAGGATTTTCTGAAACCATGCAATATCATTTTTTGTTCCCATCAGTCTCACTTTCAGCATTAATCTAGATGTGCAAAATACTCCACTTCTTCACGCTTAGCAAACATATCCACGATGCTCCGGCTCTGTGTGCAACCGTTCTGTAACGATGTCATAGGGAAGTCCGGTCTGCTCGCCGGGGTAAACTGCCTCGGTCTCGGAAGTCATCTGCGGCTGTTCAAATGTTTCCTTGCCATTCAGCCTGTCGGCGTATTTCTGCGCCTCCTGCTCTGAACGAAACGTCTGATAGATGCCGCCCACATCATAATACTGGCCGTCCCGTCCCTCCGGCACGGAATTATCCCGGATGATGAACGGCTCTTCAAAAGCATCGGAAGTCAGCTCCACGGTAAAGCGAGGCTGTTCCAGTTCCTCAGGCAGCGCATCCAGCATATCCTGTACTTCCCGATAATGCTGGGAGGAAAAGCTGATGGTCCGTCTGTTGTACCCGGCATTGGCAACCAGGTAGTCAATCCCTGCCGCGTCCAGCTGCGGGCGCATCAGGGCAAGCTCTGCCTCGGTCAGTTCGGCTTCCAGATTCACCTGGGGCACCGTCGTCTTTTCCGGGAAGAGAATCCCGCGCACGGTCTCAACCGGTTCATTGCGGAAAATGGGAAAACCGGTTCCGTTCTGGAATGTAATGTCCCGCAGGGAGGCGCGGCCATCCCTGACCTCATCCACCGCAAAGCGCCTGCCGTCCAGTGTCAGTTCCGCGCCGATCAGGTCGTTATCGTCCTGAAAATGGGGTACAGACTCCATTTCCGCAGGTTCAGTTTTCTCCGGCGAAGCGATACCCGCCTGCATATCCGCCGCATCGTTTTCCTCGGTCTGCGCCTCATATTTGGATTGCTCCACATACTCCCATTCGGCAGCTTCCCGCTGGGCAATTTTCTCTTTTAGTTCGATCAGATAGTTCTCTGCCACCCACTCGGAATCGAAGTCGGCAGTCACACCTTCCTCATCCACATAGAGGCCGTCGTGCAGATCGTCCCAGATGCCGTAGCCATCGTCCGTTTCAATGACAGCGAAGCGTTCATAAGATTCGACCTCACTCTGGGCAGCAATCTGTTCCGCCTGCGCTAGCATCCGGTCGGCCTCGGTAAAGAAGCGTCCGTCATTCACCAGAATCCCCAACTGACGCTGCACTTTCGCCCACGGCAATTCCAGCATTCCATGGTTGGTAACAACGGAAAAGCTATCCGCACCGCCGAACTCATCTTTCAGCCATGCGGCAGCTCCGCGCTCCCTCCCATGCACCTGCATATAGTCGTTGACACGGGCCTTGCTTTCAAAACTGCCGTTCCAGCGGATGAGTGCATCGCTGATTTCATCGGCTGTGACAGGCTCCGGCGCAGCAGTCGGTTCAGAAACAGGCTGCTTAATCGGCTCGGACGCGGATTCTTCTATGACAGGAGGTTCCTCCTGCGCAGGTTCTTCAGGTTCAGAGATTTCCGGTTCATCGTGCATCCGCGCATAGGTATCCTTCTGCTCCTGGGTGAAGTACCTGTCCTTCCGGATGAGGGAGGAGATACGCTCGGCAACCTTCGTCCAGTTCAGCTCTACAGAGGCACATCCGCCTTTGGTCAGCCGGATGCCCTTGGCACTGTGATCTTCGGAGGAATGGTCTGCTCCGGACAGCGCGTGGGAGCGTCCGCCGATGCCGTACTCCTGTTTCAGAAAATCCGCTTTTTCCTTCATGGTGTGGTCTGCGGTAAAATAGGCGTAGATTCTGCCCTTTCCGCCCGCCACAGAGCTGCCGCCGGCAAGGACTTCGCTGATTTCATCCTCGGTGATAAAGCTTTGCGGTTCCGCAAATTCGGCAGGCCCGTCCGGATATCCCCGGCGCTCAGCGGAGATGTCCCTGACTCCCTGCCACAGCTCATCCATCCGGTGATAATGAAAGCGCAGAAGTTCTCTGTTTTCCGCATAGTCATTTAGGAATGTCAGGAATTCGCCGCGAAGCGTATCGACATAAGTGTTGTCCGCCATTTTCTCCGCAAGCGCTGCGGTGGCGTCCGGATAACCGGCAGGAAGATCGTCCATGGAGGAGAAGTAGCCCACCCGGTTTGCTTCCTCACTCAGGTCATGCTTCAGATAGAGCAGGCTCTGCGCCAGCTCGGAACGGACACGCCCACCAGCCTCGGCAAGCTCCACATTGGAAGCAAAGCTGCCTTCTTCCAGCAGTTGGCCGATTCTTTCCGCCGCAGCCTCCCATGTAATGACATGAGAATCAGCGGCGTATCTGGCCTCACGGCCTTTGTGCAGATGAATGCCGTCCCCGTCATACCACGCGGCATAATCGCCGTGTTCGCCCCGGATGCCGTAGCCACCATGGAATTCCCTTTGCAGCAGCACCGCGATTTCCTCAATCGGCTTCTGCTTCTGGAACGCATCCGCGATATGCTCTCTGGCATGGCTTGTGTTGCTGCCAAAACGGAGCATATCGTCGATTTCCGTCTGGGAAAAAGAAAAAGCGGACAGCACTTCGGTTGTGCGATCCGCTTCATCAATTTGGGATATCTGCTCCTGTTCCGAGAGGAAAAGGTTCAGGGAGAGCTGTTCAAACTCTGCCCCGGCAGTATATCCGCTATTCAGTTCTTCCGGAGGCTCCGGCTCACCGGCTGTTAATTGTACACCAGCTCGTTCAGAATGATCTCCTCGGCCTGTGCCTTCAGCGTATTCATCATGCCCGCCCATTTCATCGGGTCTCTGCGCTTCAGTTCCTCCGTCACGCCGGTCTGCTTCGCCATCTGCGGCATCAGCTCGTCCAGCCTCCGGTGCGCCGTCCCGTCGATCTCCCGAAGGTGCGGATACAGCTGCTCCGACAGCACCAGACGGTTCCAGAGAATCGGGCGATGCTCCTTCAGATACTGTTTCCGCATCTGACCGTACTTCCCGATGGGTGTCTCCTCCTGTTCGCTCAGTCTGATGTCCGGGATCAGATAATCCCCGTTCTGCCTGTACGTCATTTCCATGTTCTGTGCTCCTTTCCGCGATCTGTTCGCGTTCATAGTTTCGGATGGTCGCTCCGATTTCCCGCAGCACCTGCTGATTGATGCCGCTCACCGCCGTTCCCAGCGCGCCCGCCGTTTCCGGGGTGTTGAAATCGAAAACGCTCATAAAGTCTTCGTGTTCAAAGTAGTTTTCCGGCTCCAAACCGCAGCGCAGCATCAGGGAATAACTGATACTGACCTCGGCGGCATTCCGGAAGGCCACTCCGACGTTGAATTCATCATACTCTTCCAGAAAAGAATCCTCAAGGATGCCGAGAATGTCCCTGCGGTTGTCCTCCCAGTATTCCCGCGCCAGCTGAGAAGCCACGGTCTCCAGCTGATCGGCAAGGTTTTCGCCTGCCGGAACGCCGTAGTTTTTCTCCAGCATAGAAGACACGGCTGGAATATGCTCCTCCCGCAGTTCCCACAGGTTCAGGCTTCTGGAATTGGGCCGGGTGCCGGTATCCGAAACATCGAACACATAGCGCAGTCGCTCGCGGTCTCCGCTGGTATCGATGAGCGCGATACCCTTGGAACCGCGCCGCACATACCGGCGCATCGTATTGTTCCAGACGTCGAACTCCGCACAGGCGGTGGCGTCCGGGCGCTGGGCATGGATCATGACCTGTTCGTGATACGGGTATTTGTACAGCCTCGACGCGGTGGCGAGGAAGGACTGCCAGCGCTCCAGGCTTCCGGTCAACTGCCGCTGCGCCTCTTCCGACATTCTTCGGTACTCCTGCAATTTACTTACCATAGATCACGTCTCCTTTCAAAAGAAAAGAGCGCCCGTATCACACGAACGCTTTCTTCCTCCACATATTTTGATTTAGAACTATCCTGTTTCAGATTTCTGCGGTTTCCCGCAAAAATCTGAAATAGGAATCAAGCCGTATTCCGAAATCGGGTGCGTCTGCACCTTTTTTCGGAATAGAATCAGATATCGAAATCAGGGTAGAGCTCCAGCTGCCCGAACTCCTCATCGGTCATTGTTCCCAGTTTTGCAAGCGTCCCCTCGGTCAGCGACAACAGCTGTACCTCATCGCGCTCCAGGTACTTCTTCATTTCCGTGAGTTTCTGCATCAGGTCGGTACGGCTGCTGCCGGCGCTGTAGATGCACATCAGATTCATCTCGTCATTGGTGAAATTCGTCATATCAGATCCCTTTCTGCGCTTTTTGTCTGCGCGGTCTTTTCGCTTCTGGACGGCGCGGGTGCATGGAGCATGGCCAGAACGGAAGGCTTTTTGCCCGATTCAGAAACCTGCTTATCTTCCTGAACGACCTGTCTGGCCGCTTCAAACAGTGCCGAAAGATCGGGAGCCTTTGGCTTGACCTCCGGCTGTTCCTTTGGACCGTTGTTGATGATGCCGTCGATCATCCCGTAATCGTCCTCCATGGACATCTCCGCATTTTTCAGGTAATTGTCTGGCAGGAACGCCGGAAGCTGAACAAAGCCCACGCTGTCCACATAATGAGAGCTTACCGCACCCTGCTGCCTTAAGACAACAATGTCGCTGACGGACAGGCTGTGGCCGGTATAATCCTGCGGGTGGGCGGTGTTGAATTTCATGTACAGATCATCCAGACGGGCTTCTGTACTGCCGTCAGACGGGAGCGCCCCAGAATAGACTGCCTCGTAATGGTCAAATGCAGGCTCAAGCCCATGTTCCCGGAGATAATGAGAATTCATAAAGCGAAGCTCTGCCAGTTCCGGATCTCTGCGGAGCTGATAAATGCAGTAACTGTCTGCCGGATTCTGTTGGAAGGCTTTCTGCCATCTGTTTTCCGTGATGACGGGAAACTGCTCCTTTACCGCCTCCCAGTCTGCGCGGTCAATGCCGAAGATGCCGTCGTGGTTCAGAATCTCTGTCTGTTCAAAAGCCATTGCCTCGGTATTGTCCCCATAAAGAAGATATACCGGCACATCGCGTTCAAACAGCTCCATGGCGCGCTCTTTTGTCAGCGGGAGCATCGCATCATCCGTATAGCCGTAGGCATTCCGCGCCTCCACGGAAATCGCCGGGTCAGGCGGAATATCCGTTTCCGGCTCCGGGTTCTCCTGCACAGGCGGCTCGATGGCAATCGCTGCATCCTGCGCAGCCTGCAACTCATCCAGTATTCCGATATCCGCAACCTGAAGCGGGGCGTTCTGCCCGATTCCGTGGGAGTTGCAGATTTCCAGCGCCGATTCAGCCAGCGTGCTGATCTCCATATCCAGCTGACCGCCGTCGATTTCCTTCATGGATGCCTTATCGTAAATCGTGTAATCCACACCGGTGTCCGTGCGCTGAACGTGAAGATACCGCTCATCCACGACATAAAGGCGCTCCATCGCCATGGCAGGTTCAGCAGCAATCAGCTCCGCCTCGCGCTCTTTCAGGATTTCCGCATAGTGGCGGTCAATATCGTTGATAAGGCCGTCTGCGGTTTTGCTGATTACCTCCAGACTTTCCCGCAGCTCCGGCAGGGTTTTATCCTTTGACCAGGACGCGATATAGCCAAAGCTGTTGTCGCCGGTAGCGATGCCGTAATAAGCGCACACCGCATAGGAGATGCTTTCTGCCTGCACTTCTTCGGTACTGCGGGAAAGTTCCGGTGTTTTCTCCTCAGTATCTTTGGCTCGATTGTGAAGCAGCGCGTGCGCCATCTCATGTATGACCGCAGATACCGTCTGCACCTCGCTCATGCCTTCGCGGATGGCGATGTCCTGATGCTCCAGATCAAAGTAACCGTCCATACCGCCGCCCATCACCTCAACGGAAATGGGAACCGGAGAGGAGCGGCGCAGCGCCTCCATGAACACATCGTAATTCGCCACATTGCCCGACAGATCATGAGCCAGCTGGGGCAAAGGCTTGCCCTCGGTCTGTGAAACGTCGAACACCGTCACCGGCTTGTACATGGGAATCTGGATGGTCTTTTCCTCCGTAATGATTTTCCCGTCCGCATCCAGCATGGGAAGCTGCGTATCCGGGTCGAGCTTTTCCTGCTCGATTTTCTTCTTGAAAGGAGTCGGAGCAATGATTTTTATGCCGTGTTCTCCCTTGATGACATTTCTGCCGAACTGATTCTTCCATTTGTTGAAGCCCGCCACCAGCGTGGCGTCCGGCTTCTGCATGTGGATCAGCACCTGATTGTTTACGCTGTAATGGTGAAACCGGCTCATGGTCTGAAGATACTGCGCATAGCTCTCCGACTGGAACAGCTCCTTGATACCGTCCTCAATACTCGCCGTGATCTCCTTCAGCCTGTCCCGGCTGCTCTGTTTTTCTGCCATATACCATCCTTTCCGGGAAACAGGGCGCAGAGCCGAAGCCCCGCGCCCATCTCCCTGCATTATTCATCCGAATTGCTGCCTTTGCTTCTGTCCGGCGGGACAGTGCCGGCCTCCTTTGCGCGTCTGCTTGCCGCCTCGCGCCGCGCTCTGGAAAACGGCTCGCGGACGGAAACACAGCTTTTCGGCACAATATAGCTTTTCGCACCGGCAGAGGAGCGCTTTTTCTCCTCATACACTTCTTCCGGACATTTTCTGCAAAGGGCGTCCAGCTTTTTAATCAGCCTCCTGTCATAGGTGTAGACGCTGGCGGTATCGTCTGCATCGGAAAACAGGATAATTGTTTCGCGTTCTGCGGGGCTCAGCTTCATGCGCCGGTTTTCTCCCTGTCAAACTCCAGAGCATAGCTGGATTTCTGCCCGTCGTCCGTCAGTACGAGGTAGGCGGAATAGCTTTTTCCGGTCTTTTCGGAGTACATGCCGCTGACAAATGTTCTGCCGTCCTTCAGAAGCGCCTCCGCCATCTTTTTTGTCAGAATGATGTGCTTTGCGGACAGGTAGCGGTTGTCCTTCCAGAGCCCGAAGCGGCAGTCGCGGCGCTCACAGAAAAAGCCGGTCTTGCTCTCTGTAACCGGACCGCCGCAGCGGGGGCATTTTCCGACCACCGGTCGTCCGGACGGAAACAGCACCTCCGCACCGCTCACAGGCTCGTAATCGCACACCAATTCGGAAACCATGCGGCTGATCTGCGCCATAAACGCCTCCGAAGAGAGCTCGCCGCGCTCGATCTCCTTCAGCATGTTCTCCCATTCCGCAGTCAGAAGCGGAGACTGGAGCTGTTCCGGAAGCACCGTAATCAGGGAGATACCGATGTCCTGAGGAACCAGGCTGACCGCCTTTTTGTTCTTCTTTCTCTCCACAAAGCCGGAGGAAACCAGTTTTTCCAGAATCCCGGCGCGGGTGGCGGGTGTGCCCAGCCCCTTGCGCTCGGCATCATCCGGCATCTCTTTCGCCCCGGCAGTCTCCATAGCAGAAAGCAGCGTATCCTCGGTGTATCGGGCAGGCGGTTTTGTCTTTCCTTCTTCCAGCGAAACGGCAAAACTGTCAATGGACTGTCCTTCCGTCATCGGAGGGAGCACCTTTTCCTTCTGTTCGCCTGCCGCATAGCTTTTCCAGCCGGCGGTCAGCACGGTTTTACCCTTTGCGGTGAATACCTGTCCGCCGCATTCGACGGTTGCTACCGTTTCCAGATAGGAGTACAGGGACAGATGATCCTGATCCATCAGATAGACCGGCAGATGGGACAGATTGAAGTTTTCCAACGTCACCGTACAGATGTAATAATCGTAGGGAACCTGCACTTCATATTCGTATTCCTCGATGCTGGTCGCGCCGGTCTCCGGGTCTGTAACCGTGTAATAGCCGGTGCGGGTCTCTGTTCTGTAACGGGTTTCAACCTGCACATCCTCCGTCAGCGTGTACTGGCGGTCGAAGATGGTCTGAAGCAGACCGCCTACCTCATCAATCGTCCATTCTCCCTCCCAGAGTGCGGTCAGCATGGAAATCAGCACATAGGGGTCATGTTCGATCTCATCCAGGTCAAAATGGTATTCGTCGTAATCATGGGTGCTTTCGTAATTGTCCAGATACTCCTGAAGCTCTGCCTCAAGCGCCAGATACTGCGCCTCCGCCGCCAGCATATCCGCATCGGCGCTGGGATAGGTGGTCAGCACGCCGGAGGATGTGAGCGAGCTCATCATCACGGAACAGCTGGACATCACAGCGGAGACAAACAGAAACATCATTCCGATGACGCCGAGAATCACAAAGCCCTTTTTGTGCCGGGCGACAAACTGAACGGCTTTGGATGTTTCCTCACCGGTTTTCTTCACAGCTTTGGCCGCAGCCTCGGACGCTTTGACCGTGTTGTCCGCAGCCTTTCCGGCCTTGGCCTCGGCGTAGGCTTTCTTGATGGCGCGCTTCTGCTGGAACCGGGAGACCGGGCTTGCGCCCCATTCCGGATTCTGAAGTTCTGCCTCCTTGTACAGTGCCTTCAGATTGGCCCGGTCAGCGGCGCGTTCTGCTTTCAGCGCTCTGGCATAGGGTTTATCCTGCAATGTGCGGTGGGCGGTATCCAATGTGCGGATGCCGCCCTCGGCGCTGCTGATGGCTTCATGGGAGACCGATGCGGAAACGCTGCCGTCCGAATCCTCGTGCAGTTCCCGGTGGGATACTGCCGAAACCGCATTGAGCGGAGTGACCGCTGCGGCATGGGTGAGCTTGGACGGGCGCTTTTTCTCGGTTCCCTCAAAAACAAGGCGCGTCACGACCTGATTCTCCTTCGGGTCATAGACGCGCTGTTTCTGAACGATCTTCTTTTTGGGGATTTTCGACTCAGCTTTTGTGAGTTTTTTCTGCGCTTTCTCCGCCTTTTTAATGGGCTTCTGAAGCTCCGACGCTTCCAGCTCCTCCTCTGTAAACAGAAGACGGGGCGAGCGTTTTGCCATGTGCATCACCTCGATTCGTATGGTTGTGGTATTGTTCAGCCGATGATCTCCGCGCGTTCGGCCAGAAATACCTGTTTGCCCTTGGGCGTAACCAGCATCTGCGTGCCGCGATGCCCGTTGGGCGCGATAAATTCGCGGACAACGAACAGACCGTTGCGGTACGGAAGGGCGTGAGGATGCATGATGCCTTTGCTGTCATAGTAGGCATATTTCTTCCTGACGAGATAGGCCGTGAACATGCTCTGGGGAACACCCAGTTCCTTGGCGGTGAGCCGGATGCCGGTGCAGTCTGGGCAGTCTACCAGCGCATCGAAATACGCTGCCTTTGGAAGTGCCACGGTCAGCTGCGCCTCTGCCTGTTTCAGCTGTCCGGCCAGCTTTTTGTTGAGGTTCCGTTCCTCCGACAGCGCCCGCACGACCTGCGCCGCCACATCGGCATTGCCTGCCGCCTGTTCCAGCAGCGCATCGGTCATATAGGCTCCGTGCCTGCGGATAGAGGGAAGAACTTCGCTCGTCACCCAGTGCTTGAAGCGCTTGGCGCTTTCCAGCTTACTGGAGAGGATCAGGCTGTAAAGCCCGGATTCATTGATAAGAATGGTCTCTTTCCGTTGATTTCCGTCAAAGACCATTCCTTTTGTCCGGTCTTCCGGTGCTACATGGCGGTTAATATCTCGACTACCGTTTTGGTACCCGAGGTTGTCCGCCACATCTTTTCCAACAAACCAGGGAATTCCGTCCTCCGTGACAAAGGTACGGATACGCCCGAACTCCTCATTCTGAAATATCTGCATCCTGTTTTCCATATCTTTTCGTCCTTTCTTATCCAGCCTGCTCCTGCGGCTTGGTGGTGATGATCCGGTACAGCTCCGTATCCTTCGGGAAGTGATCTACAAACGGAAGAATCGTGCTGCCGTAAAAAAGAAGCCCTTCGCCTTCACCGCTGTGGGTGACATACGAGAGCTGATGGGGAGAAATATTCAGCTGTTTGGCGAGAATCTGCCGGTCGCCGGACGCCTGGTTCAGCATGAACACATAGTCGGAGTTTTCAAAGATGTTCTCAACCTCGCGGGAGGAAAGCAGGTCTTTGACGTTCTGTGTGATGCCGGTGGGAATGCCGCCCCATTTACGGAAGCGCTTCCAGATTTCCACCGTGTACGCCGCCGTCTGCTCCTCGCGGAGCAAAAGGTGCATCTCGTCGATGTAATAGCGGGTGGATTTGTGCGCCTCGCGGTTGATGGTGACGCGGTTCCACACCGCGTCCTGCACGATCAGCATACCGATTTTCTTCAGCTGTTTGCCCAGCTCCTTGATATCGAAGGACACGATGCGGTTTTCGATGTTGATGCTGGTGCGGTGGTTGAACACATTCAGAGAGCCGTGAACGTAGATTTCCAAAGCTGTTGCGATGTACTGTGCCTCCTTTTCCTCCTGCGTCAGCAGCGCATTGTACAGATCCTCCAGAATCGGCATGTTTTCCGGCACGGGGTCGGCCAGATAATCCCGGTAGACCATGCGGACACAGCGGTCGATGATGGTCTTTTCCACCGGCTGCAACTTAATTAATCTTCTAATATCTTTAAAATGCAGTGCTAAAATCTTTCTTCACTTTAATCATTTAACTGCATTACATGAACATCCATATCCAATATTATAGGAACATGCATAATAAAATACATTCAGTGATTTCTCCGTTATTTCGGATAAAAAATGCTGATACAGAAACCGGATGGAATGTGCAGATTCTAAGGTCAGTATGGATAATATCAGCAGAAATAAGGTATCTGCTGTCGGAACAGAAAAAGTTTCAAAATAAATCAAAAAATATTGATGAAGTCTACCAATCAGTGTTTTTTCGTTGTATAATGTTTTTGTCGTACAGGGTCACTTTCCTTTGTAATGTTTTGGGTCAAATTCATTATACATCAGAAAGTCCTGTACGATATTTTTTTATGAAAAAGTTGGAAAGTGGTGATCATTATGAAAAAAATAGAGAAAATTGGAAAAATCCCTTCAAATCCGTAAAGTTGTTGTATCCTCCAGTGCAATCGTTCAATCCTTTTGCAGAACGGACGAGAAATCCCTTAGAGTTCATCATGTCGAAATCTATGGGGTGGTTCCTGCATTCATGGAATGAAAAATATGCATACTTTTTTGTTTCGTTGTCCTTAAAATATCCGCACATATCGTAATGCCCCGTCTCAAAGGTAATAAGCCTTAATCCATATTTTGCGGCATTAATTTTCATGCTCTTTTTCATGTCATTTGCAAAATCTATAAATTCCTTGGAATTTTTCCCATAGTCATCTTTTATTGTTTTTCCCTGATATTTTCTGTATAGTTCTTCCAAAACGTTTTCCTTTCATATTCTGAACTTTTGAAATGATGTCGCCATTGATAACATTTTTATTATACAGAAATGAGGCGGTAATCGCAAACACAATCCACAATACAAAATGATATTCTTTTTTTCTGGATGTTTCTGTGATATACTTATACGCGGTCGTATCAGACCGGAAAGGAAATATTATGTTACAAAAATTATATGTTTTTTTCAGGAAAGAAACCGTTTTGTCAATTGCAGTGATCCTGGCGCTTCTTTCTATGTTCTGGGTCAGACCGGATAAGGCTTATTTTACTTATATCGATTTCAGGACTCTCGGGCTCCTCTTCTGTTTGATGGCAATTGTAGCTGGTTTGAAGGCTGTTGGTGTTTTTGATATACTTGCCCAAAAATTGCTTATGGGAACATCGGGAACTGTGGGTGTGATCAGGCTGTTGGTACTCTTATGTTTCTTCCTGTCAATGGTGATCACCAATGATGTGGCATTGATTACTTTTGTTCCTCTTGCACTGATCATTGTGCATAAACTGCCAAAGGAACTGGGCAATTACTGGCTTCTTAAAATAGTAGCCATACAGACAATCGCTGCTAATCTCGGAAGCATGCTCACACCAATCGGAAATCCGCAGAACCTTTATCTATATGCCAGAGCAGGGATGTCCGCGGCAGAATTAATAACCCTGATGCTTCCCTATTCCGCCACAGCACTTATCCTTCTTCTGATATGGATACAGGTAGCCGCTGCCAAAGCACCTCACGTATGCGGTTCCGAAAAAGATAAAACTCTTTTGGGATTCTCTGACAGAAAAGAACTTAACATGGAATACCTGGCCGCTTACCTGATCTTATTTACAATCTGCCTGCTCACTGTTGCACGTATCATTCCATACCAGATTCCTCTTGTATTGGTTCTTATATATATGCTGCTAAGAAACAGGGAAAATATAAGCAGGGTGGATTACTCCCTGCTTGCCACCTTTATCGCATTATTTATTTTTATCGGCAACCTTGGAAGGATTCCGCAATTCAGCAGTTTTCTGGAAAGAATCATGGCAGGAAGGGAAACACTTACTGCTGTTCTTGCCAGTCAGATTATGAGCAATGTTCCCGCTGCGCTTCTTTTATCCGGCTTTACAGATAATTACCGGGCTTTAATTGTCGGAACCAATATTGGAGGTCTCGGCACTCTGATTGCATCCATGGCAAGCCTGATAAGTTTCAAATATATTGCAAAAGAAAACAGGAATCTGAGAGGGAAATATTTGGGAATATTCACAGCCTCCAATATTATATTCATGATATTCATGTTAATATTGTATTTTTTTCTTAGATAAAGGTTTTCCCGGAATTACAAAAGCTATAGCAATTCTTTCTTCGCAAAAAATTCTCCGCGGCACTCTCACATCCTGGAAGAAAAGCCGCGGAGAAATAAATATATTTTCGGTGCCAATACAAAGATCATTAATCTTTACACCACTTTACAACTTTTTCATAAAAAAATATCGTACAGGGCTTTCTGATGTATAATGAGTTTGCTCCAACAGCAGATATTTTGTTTTTACTCGTTTTATCAATACTAACATTGGAATCTGTACATTCCATTCGATTTTTATATCCGCACTTTTTGTCTGGGATTACCACAAAATCCCTCAATACCTTTTACCACGCATGTTCCTATGCAAAAGTTGATTATTCCCACTTTATGAATATCACAGCTAAAGTTGCTTTGAGAATGATACCGGATTCACTGGCAACACAGCCGATATTTCTTTGTGTGGATGATACCATGGTAGCAAAGGCCGGAACTCGGTTTGAGAATGTTTCAAAACTCTTTGACCATGCCGCACATAATGGTTCCAATTATCTGAATGGACACTGCTTTGTAAGTATTATGCTTTGCATACCTGTATGGAAGAATGACAGGATATCTTATCTTTCACTTCCTCTTGGCTATCGTATGTGGCAGAAAAAAGAATCTAAACTGGAACTGGCAGCCTCCATGATCCGGCAGGTTATGCCTGAATTTCACAGCAAAGATCATATCATCATCCTTTGTGACAGCTGGTACACAAAGCAAAATCTGGTTTCAATCGTTGATGAATACCAGAATCTGGATCTTATCGGCAATGCCAGGATTGATTCTATCATGTATGATCCTGCTCCTGCACATACCGACCGCAGAGGACGTCCCGCCAAACATGGGAAGAGACTTTCTGTTGAAACAGATTTTGCTTTTTCCAATGAAAAGATCGGAGATTACTATATCGGAGCACACCGTGTGATCACCAACCTTTTTGGATGTCGGGAAATTCAGGCTTATGTGACCGCTACTGAAAAAGAACACGGTACAAAACGCCTGTTTTTCAGCACCATTTTCCCGGAAGACTTGCAGATTTTCTGTGCCTGGCAGGAAAAAGAACCATTAAACCAGACAGGAAGTGACAGGATGAAATATATTCCGCTGTTTTTGTACTCGTTCCGGTGGAATATTGAAACAAGCTACTATGAGCAGAAAACCTTCTGGTCACTTTGCAGTTATATGGTACGAAGCTGCAAGGGTATTGAAATGCTGATAAATCTGATCAATATCTGTTATTGTGCAATGAAGATCTTACCCTATCAGGATGAGCAGTTTTCCGAATACCGTACAAAAAGTGTACAGGAGAGTCTCAATTTCTCATTTTAACTTGTACTAAATCTTGACATAGGACCAGTTCCCAGAACCAGAAGTCGAACACCATTATTTTCTTTTCCGTAAATTTCAGGAATATCATCCACTTTTGGATTGACTTTATAAAAAGTATTACTTTTATCTGCACCTGTTCTCTCCTCGATCAACCTTCTCATTTTACTGATAGGCGTAATACTCTCCAGTTCTTCCTCTGAAAAACCCAGTGCAAGTCCAAGATTTGCATCTGGATCCACATCTACAGCAAATACTTTTTTCCCTTCTTCTGCATACAGCCGTGATAATACTGCAGATATCGTAGTTTTCCCTACTCCGCCTTTTCCAGTTACAGCAATTTTCATCTGTTATCTCCTTAAATGCTTCTTACTCCACTTCCTCCAGTTCTGTTCCTTCTGGAAGAATATATCCGCAGTTATCACATACTCCATCCTCTGCAAGTATCCCGTCTTTCACAAAGGCTTCAATGCCTCCCGGTTCATGACAGCGTGGACAATCTAATTCCCGTATCTTTTTCTGATTTCTTACATCCTGGCAATTGGCAAATCCAATTTTACCCATAGTGATTCCTCCATTTTCATTCCATATCAATTTGTCTTCGCAAAAAAGTTCCTACCATACGGGAAAAATTACTGATATTACGAATATAGGCAAAGTCTTTTCCATAGATTCTCTTTTCCACGGAGAGTTCTTCTTCATTCCCTACAAAAATACCAATTACGAAAATTCCCTGATTTCTGGCCCGACGCACCTCATATGCAGTATCTTTCACAGCTCCTTCTCCGTCATAGATCTTGGGCTGGCGGGTTCCTGGTCGTTGTATGCTCATATCACAGGGTTTTCCATCACTTAATACGATTAAAATCTTATTTTTTTCCGGTCGCTCCATGAGAGAGGAACAGACGGTTTTCAGTGCAAGCCCATCTCTGTTATTGGCATATGCCCGAAATTGAAAAATTCTTTCATTTGTTTCCCTTGGATCTTCATAATCCCGAAATCTCTGAAGTACTGTATATCCCCAGAAAGCACAGTATCCTGTCACCCGATGAGGAATTCCTGCCTGGCTTAATGCTTCACTGATAATATATCCCTGCGCCGCTACCTGAGCCTGTCTGCCAGCTTGAGAACCACTGGAATCAATCAGGACATCTATTACAAACTCAGAATCTTCTGATCTCTTTTTTCTATTAAATAACTTGTCATCGTCTGTTCTTCCAATTTTCCATAACCTTTCAGCAACAAGCTGCCCTGCATCAGATCTGCTGACAAAATCATCCTTTCGGATTATAAATGCCCGTTTCAGTGACTCTGCCAACTCAGAAATATTTCTTTTGATGATCCAGTGATTATTTCCATAATAGGCTTTATTTTTTTCAAACTGCAGCTGAGAAAAACGGTATTGATTATTTTTTATCACAGGGTTCTGTAAAATTCCATCTGTAAGATACAGGATACAGTTTTTGTGGATTCCTGTACAAAATTTCCGGTTGACTCTGGCCTGCTCCGATTCACTTAGATACGATTTTCCGTAATTCAGTTCCACATATTCCCGTATCCGTCGCACTGCCTGTGGATTTATATTCTCCGAGCTTTCCGGAACTTCTTCATTTTCCGGAGAGAAATAAAATCTTTTTTTCTTTTTGTTTCTGATATCCAGACTCATCATCTTTTTTTTGAGATTAGAAAGATATTTTTGAATGATGTCTTCCATCTGTTCATCCGTCATGCATTCCTGCCACGCGTCATTGGCCAATGCCATATCCGGTAAATTCAGAATCTTTTCCAGATTTCCATTCCTTTTTTCAAAAGAGGGATCCAGAACATGATTATAAATCTCATCTATCACGTTTATGACCTCTTCCGTATTTTCCGCATCCTTCAAAGAAAGAATCCTGTACAATGCAAGCTCTGCCTGTGGATCCATTCCCTCATCGTCTGTGTTCTCCAGAACATGCCTTATATACAGAAGCCTAATCCTGTGAATCAGGTCTGTTCCAGCTTTGTCTGATACCTGCTCTTCCTCGGCCTTTTCCAATTCTCTGAACGCCTGTTCTCTGATTTCCTTTGTTCCCAAACGTTCTCGAATGATAAAACGATTCACTGTAGCATCCATGCATAATCCGGCAAGAGGCAAAAGCATATCTTCTCCAGCAGAAAAATGTAATTTTTTCATCAAATACATGCCAAGTTTCTTCTGATCAAAATATCGTGCAAAGGCACCCTGCTTCACTGCCTCATACAGAACCGTTTGTTTTGAATAAACATATTTTTCTGTATCCGGTTCAAATTCCATATCATAATCACCACTGACTGTCCAAAAAAGATTTCTGATACGATTGCTGATCTCCAGACGATGTTCTTCCAGTTGTTCCGCCGGCCATCTGACATCCTCCATACAAGCTTACCCCCTTATATCTTTTCCGGTCCAGGAAGATGGGATTCTGGTAGAAACCACATCTTCTACGATCTCTTTTTCAAATACATCAAAACTTTTATTTATGATCCCCATCTGGATTGCATCAATTGGAGAAAGTCCGCTTCTTGTTGCTTTTACAGCAGAAACCAATCCTCTCAGGTCAAGAGATTTTGTTGAGATTTCTCCATGATAAGCTTTGATCTGCAAATCCAGAAACAGTCCTGCAAAGGCTTTCAGTGCACTTTTTTTCCCATCTGGAAAATGTTGTCTTAATACAAAAAGGACACTATCCTCATCCATTTCAGGCATATCAATTACCATAAACCTTGAAACCAGTGCTTCATTTAGCTCTCTGGTACCTGCGTAACCATAATTCATCGTGCCGATAAATCGTGTTGCCGGATGAAGTAAAATTCTGTTATATCCTGGAATATCGATTCTGCGCCGATGATCCAGTGTGGCATGCAATACAGAAACCGCATCATTTTTTGCCATATTGATTTCGTCCAGGATTCCAAATCCTCCAAATTCCGCGCATTGGCAGATGGGGCCTTTCCGAAGGCGAACCTCATTATTTATAAAGGTATCCGTTCCGATCAGATCGGCACTGTCTGTATTTACATGAAAAGAAATGTCGTATTCCGGTCTTCCGAATATCCATGCCAGTGTCTCGCATAGTACATTTTTTCCTGTAGCTTTCGCACCGGAAAGTAACAGGTTATCTCCCTTAAGAAGCGCTGCTATTGACATTTCCAGAATCTTTTTCCCATAAAATAGGATATCCGGTTTTTCTACCCGTTCCTTTATCTGATCCTTTACCTCATAACGCATGTGAAAATCTCTCAGTTCTCCAATCAGTTCCTGCGCTATCTTCTGGTCTTCTAAATATTTTTCTATTTCTGTCCAATGATTTCTCATGAGAATTTTCCTTTCTTTGCAATTGGTTATACCAAATCAGATAATATTTCTGTTTACTCAATCTTCAAACTTTCAATCCTCCAGCTCACAATCCTAACTTCTTTACAATTTCTCCCAGTGCACTTCTTACAGGAGAATCTTTCGGAAGCCGTATGATCGGCTTTCCAGCACAGTCATACTGATATACCTGGTCATCATGTGGTACAACCCCTAACAGTTCCAGTCCCTGATTTCGGATTTCTTCCAGAGTTCCGGCATCCAGTTTTCCATCTGGAACACGATTCACGATCAATCCGGTTTTCTGTGGTTTAAAGTTTAACTCCTTCATCAGCTTTGCAATACGTCCGGCCGCCTGAACACCTCTTCTGGAACAGTCACTTACAAGAATCGCAACTTCCATCATTGGCAGGATTCCTCTGCTGATATGTTCCATACCTGCTTCGTTATCAACCACAATATATGGATAATGGCTTTGCAGTTTCTGAACCTGGGTCTGCACAAGACCATTTACAAAACAATAGCAGCCCTGTCCCTGGGTTCGCCCCATTACCATCAAATCATAATCATCTTCTTCTGCAATTGCATCGGAGAGACGCATTTCCAGATAAGCCTGTTTTGTTATTCCTGTCGGAATCTGATACCGTGGATCAACTCCTGCACGTTCAATCTCTTCTCTCAGTTCTCCGAGTGTAATCTCCGGTTCAACGCCGAGCACTTCATTCAAATTCGCATTTGCATCTGCATCTACAGCTAAAACCGGATGTTTTCCATTTTCACATAAATATTGAATCAACAATCCACAAAGAGTTGTTTTCCCTACACCGCCTTTTCCTGATACAGCAATTACATGTCCCATGTTTTTCCTCCTAAAATTCTGAACAATCTGTTGACTTTTCTTTAAATCTCATTATAGTTGTTACTATATAAATTACAATAATCAATCTGTGAGATTTGTATGGCTACTCAACACATCAGAAAAATTGTTGAGGAATCATATGATAACAAATAATACAGGAGTATATAATGTCAGAAAAAACGAGAAAACAAGATCGCCGTACCCGCTATACCAGGCAAACCATAAAAGATACGTTCTTAGAATTGTTAAAGCAGAAGGGTTTTACGAAAATTACAGTTACAGAGATCTGCAAAAATGCTGAAATCAACCGTGGCACTTTTTATCTTCATTACTACGATATCCATGATGTATTATCAGATATTTTTAATGATATGACTCAGGATATGTTAACAACTGTAGATCATTTATTCTGTCTAAATCAAAAAAGCTGTTCCTATCCGTTCTGTCAGAAAATACAGATGGAATCACAATACAGGGCACTGTTTCTGGATGATGCAATTGCCCCCATTCTTCTGGAAAAATTAGCCGAAAATACAAAAGAAGGCTATGTGACCTGGCTTATGTCACACAGCCTCCTGACCTTTGAGCAGGCAGAATCGGTTTTTTATTTTCAAATGAATGGCTGCCTTTCCATCAACAGACTGATGCTACGCAATCACTGTAATGACTGGAAACAGATTCAGACAACAATTGACAAATTTATCAAGGCCGGACTGGAAAGTTTTCTGATCCATGATCAGAGGGAAGAAAATGCTTCCGATAATTTTTGCAGCAAAATTTCTCCAACTGTTACCGCATCTTCTACACTCAGATAATGATCGGCATGATCCTGAAGAAATATTTTGCCAGATGCAGGAAATTCTTCATCTGCAAACCATATCTTTAAAGTTACCGGATATCTTGGCAGAACTGGAAAAACAGCACACAAATCCGCCTTTGTCTCTGTGAATTCTGCACCCAGGTTTTTACATGCTTTCTGAATTTTCTCAGGATCTTTATCCTGCAAAAGCTTTTCCAGTTTCTGCTCTGCAGTCCGGTCAAACTTGGTTCCTCGAATCAATCCATCTTTCAGGTTACCAAAAGTAATGAGCTTCTGTGAACCTTCTGTTCCATCGGCCATATCCAGATAATGCAGCAATGTCAGATAATGCCATTCGTCCATGTTTGAGTTAATACGAAACTCAGGGAATTGAATTTCAATCGTTTCATAAAAACTCAGTACTTCAAGCACATTTCGACTGCTATGAAAAACGGCCCCACTTTTTGCAGCAAGATCCTCTCCGGAACGATTTTGCAGCCGTTTTACTGCTGCCTGCAACATTTCCTGAAATGCACGATTTTCTGTTTGATTTTTGTATTCCATAAGCTCTCCTTTGTGAACATTTATAGTATCATGTAATAATCAATGTTTATACAAGGATTTTAGTATTCTCATAAATCTAACTTTGTCCGGATTCTCTTTTATCCATTCCTGGACAAAACTCATTACCTCAGTCATAGTTTCATAGATTTGTCTACGATCAGCATATTATACACTCCTCCGTAAGTTTCATTACTGTGTTGACTTTTCCTTTAAATTTCATTATAGTTGTAATTATATTATTTACAAGCATCAAAATAATAAATATGCACAGTTTCTCAACACATAAAAAAGAACTGTTGAGAACTTGAAATGTTTTAGACAAACCAGAAATATTTTTGTCTCAAAATTGTAAAAAAAATCATTATATCATACTATAAGGAGTTTCTTATCATGAAATATTCAACAAAATTAAGCGATACTGTTCATGTGATGGTTCTGATTGCTATCAACCAGGAAAAATCTCTCTCCAGTGCCTCAATTGCAGAAAGTGTCCATACAAATCCCGGCTTTGTACGCCAGCTTATGTTAAAACTAAAAAAAGCCGGACTTATGACCAGTGTAGCCGGACATGCCCGTCCTTCTCTTTCAAAACCAGCAGATCAGATTACATTGCTGGATATTTATAAAGCAGTTGAAGGTGAGAAGCCGCTGCTTCATTTAGATACTCATACCAACCCTGATTGCGGCGTTGGCATTAATATTCAGTTGTCTTTACAGGAATTCTATAATGAAATCCAAAAAACTGCTGAAGAAAAAATGAATATGATTACTTTACAGGATATCATAGATACCTATTATCAGCGAACATCAATCCTCAATATCTCCCCGGTTAGCCATCACGGTTAAATTTTCATCCCGATTTACGGAAAATGTTCCTACTACATCCGGTTCACCTTCCTTATGACCGGATTCAGGTTTCCCATAAATACTTCCTGCACAGCCGGATCAGGATTATCAAATCCTGCATCTATGGCTATCTGCATTTCTCTGCGTACCTCTTCTGGTGTTGTGTTGTACTTTTCTGCAATCTTTTCATTTATTATGAGTGTAGACATGCACAGTTTACGCTTTCATCTCGGTAATTGAATTGCCGAGGATTCCTGCTTTTTATCCTAAAAAATTATACGGGACAGACTTTTTCTTCTCTTATCCAGAATATCCGTCTGTCCAGAGTGGCGAAAATGTTAAAGCAGCCTGATCGTTCTGTTACTGCTGTCATGGAAGAGATCGGTTATTCCAACATTACGCATTTTTATAAAATTTTTGAGAAAAAGTTCCATATGACACCAGCGGAATACTGAAATACTTTATAAGTCCTGTATGTGTCTTATCTGTATACAGTAGAAAAGAAAAAGCCTTATAATATTACTGCAAATGATATGTCCCTCAAATATGATTTTTAGATTGACTGTTCCTTAAGGGGCTATATCATTTACGACAAATATTATAAGGCTTTATATATTTTTACAGTTTCATAGCACTGCGGATGCAGTTCTCAATATATTCTTCTCCCAAATCTGTATTCAGGCTGAGATCAAAGTTTCCGGCTGCACCCCACATACGGCGGGTGTAATAACGGTAGTTATCTGCACGGAGTTTTTCATTTTTCTGAACCGTAGCTTTGGCTTCTCCCTCGGAGATATTCTGTCTCTGTGCCACTCTTCTAATTCTGCTCACAAGAGGCGCTGAAAAAAATACTTTCAGACAGTTTCCGGAATTTCTGAGAACGTAATCTGCACAACGGCCTACTATCACGCAGTTGCCTTTTTTCGCAAGATTACGTACAACCTGACATTCTGCCTCGAAAATTTTATCCTTCGGCGCTTCATCCTGCCTGTCTGTATTCAGGTACATCTGATTGACCAGATCATAGAGAAGGCTGTTTGTCATGATCTCCTCTTTTTTCTTAACGAATTCCGGTGTGTATCCGGTGGTTCCTGCTGTCATCTGGATAATCTCCGCATCATAAAAATCATATCCCAACTTTTCTGCAAGAATCTTGCCAATATCGTGGCCGCCACTTCCAAACTGTCTTCCAATGGCGATAACATTTTTTCCATAGGTTCCTGCTGTCTGTTCTTTTGCTTCGTTCTCGTTTTCTGCAGATACGCTTTCCGGGAAAATCATATCTTTCAGGAATACAAGTTTCTTACCGATGAGTCTGGCGATAAAGCCTACCAGAAGGGCAGCAATAACGGTACCTTCTCTTACACCAGCCAGTCTTCCTGCAAATACAAAAGAAAGTACAGCAGCGATCACTGACATGGATACATCAAAACAGATCTTGGTTGTTCCGAAATTTGTTTTCCATGTAAGAACAATAGCACGGACAAAAGATTCTCCCGGAAGCATGACAACGTCTGCCAAGACCTCCATATATACACCTACGCCAAGAATCAGACATCCGATGAGAAGATATACAATCTTCATGATGTACGCTTCCGGATTGACCCAGGAAAAAAGAATCATGGTAAGATCAATAAAATATCCAAATATGATGGATACCGGAATCTGAAGGATATGCTCCAATTTAAAGTTCTTTCTCAGGATGATCAACTGCAGTACGATCAGAAAGATACTGAAAAAGATGGTAAAGTTTCCAAGTGTAAATGGAAAATTAAGACTTAATACGTAAGGAATTGATGAAATCGGGGATGTTCCTAGGTTTGCCTTTGTGATCAGACTGACTCCCAGGGAGTTTACAAATAATCCCACCAGAAATATTAAATATCGTTTTAGTTTCTCCATTTTTTATTTCCTCCTCATTTCATATCTGCAAGATTTCGATAGATCCGGCAAAAAATATCCATAAACAACTTCTGCTCTTCTTCGGAAATACCATTTAATGCAGTTTTTTCTATTTTCTTAAAAGCCTCCTCCACAAGCTTCTGATTTTTCTTTCCGGATTCTGTCATAAAAATATGAAAAGTACGACGGTTTCCATTGAGCATTTTTCTTTCGATCAGACCTTTTTCTTCCATACGGTTCAAAATGGACGTTAAAGATCCTGCCTCGATGAGGCATCCTGCCGCAATCTCTTTCTGGCTGGCACCATCGTGATCTTTCAGGTAATCCAATACTTTGGGCTGTCCCAAGGTAAGGCCTGTGTCTGCCAGCTGTTCCATTAGTTTTTTCTGGACAGTCATATGGTTTATCATAGACAGGTAGTGAAATGAATCATCCATTTATTATTTAGCTCCTTCTTTTATTATATAAATAGTTATAATTCAAACTTTTAGAATTATAACTATATTTATGGTGTATGTCAATAACTTTTTTAGTATATTGGAATCTTGTACAATGTATTACCCTCTTGAGAATATATAGTCAGTGTCTTTGTTTCAGGGTAATACCATGATATTAGCTCAGATTAAATCGTAATTGATACCTCATCAGCATTTTTCTTTTTTATTATTGTAAAATATTTTTTTACATTTTAGCACTATTTTCCTCTTCTATTTGTTTGCAAAAAAAGCCATAAGATTTTCTTTTCAAAACCTTACAGCTCTTCTATCATGTTGCATCCCAAACATCATCTATATTTACATGTAATCCTGAGCGAGAGACACCTAAAAATTTCAACATCCCGGAGACGGAAATCCGGCGTCCAGCCTTTTTGGCAGCTTCCGTCTTCTCAGACACTTCAAAATAAATGACTTCCGTCATTTTCCCAGAATGTTGATTGCTTTTTTTAACACATCAAGTACATCTTGGGCATGACGTAATTCACGTCTGAGACGGGCAATTTCCTTCTGCTCATCAGATGCATAATTACCAGAACCACGAACAGGAATATCACCTGATTCCCGGAAGTCTTTCAGCCATTTTGTTAATGTGCTGTATCCGATGCCAAGATTTTCTGCACATCCACGTACTCCGAGATCTTTGTGATCCTGATAGTACTGGACTGCATCAAGTTTAAATTGTTTGTCATGTTGCTTTACCATATGAGATTCTCCTTCAGCATGCCTCTATTGTATCATGCTTATGTGTATTTGGAATTTCTCATTTTGGCTTGTACTATTTATATTCTAGCACCACTATCTGAATGGTTTACATAAGGGGATGTTTTATTACCTGTACCTTTTTTCAGATCTTTATGATCGAAGCATAGTCGGCCACGGAAGCATCCAGTGCCTGTCCCCGGAAAAAAATGAGGAGAAGGTACTGTAAGAAATAATTGACTCCCTTAGGAGTAAATATGTAGTAGCAATAATTCATACCTTTTTAGCTGTATTTTGTATCGTAAACAGAAAGAAACTGCACTATAATCCAAGGCAATGAAAGTACTTAAAAAAGTAGTTTCGTTGCCTTGGTTCCATTTTTAGAAAGAATAATACTTAGGTGGGAAAATTCCCAGGCGCTGTGTGGAGTTTTCTGTAAGAAACCGGGGACAGACCGCACTGTTTCTTGAAAAAGGAAGAAAAGTGATGAGGGTCTAAGAACCCAAGCTGTGTGGAGATGGCAGAAACAGGAAGAGTGGTGCGGCTTAGCATGGACTGGGCCAGCTTGCACTTCTGGGACAGGTAATACTGGTAGGGAGCAACATGATATACCTCCTGGAACAGGTGGATGAGCCTGGAGCGGGACAGGGAAACGGTATCTGCCAGATGATCCAAGGACAGACTTTCTGTTAAGTGCATATCGATATAATTGCGGATCGCCAGTGCAGTAGGATTGATGGGAACTTTGTTTGCCAGAAAATCCGCAAGCTCCTGAATATATTGATGGAGCAGTACAGCCAGCTTGTCAGCAGAGTGTACAGGGTCGGCGGTAAAGGCATCAAGGATCCGGGTCAGAGGTGTTTCGTTATGGAAGCGGGGGATCAGGGTGACACCGTCTAAGCCGTAATCGGAGAGAAGATGCTGTACCAGACTGCCGCTGACATTGAACCAGATCTTGGTCCAGGGATCAACTTTATCTGAATAGTAGTGGTGGTAGGTGCCGGCAGTAAGGATATAGGCATCTCCGGCATTTACAGTGAGGATACTGCCGTTTCGCTCGATATGTCCACGGCCGCTTAAAACGTATTCAAACACACACAGGGGTCTGCGATAAACCAGGATCTCATAGGCAGGATCCGGGTAAGTGATACCGGCCATGGTGGGAGAAAAGCTTTCCGCGGTAGGGCCGGTGTAGACAACGTATTTTTCAATCTGTGTGCGTGTAATTTCCTGAGGCATGGTGGTTCCTCCATTTTTTGAAAGCAAATTGCAATAATGTAATAACAGCATTGTAGTAAAAAGGAGCAAGCCTGTCAACTATGGCTTTCACCATATAAAATAAAAATGAAATCAACCCAAATAAATGATCACAGGAGGACAAAATTATGACACAAATACCCAGACCGGAGCATCCCCAGCCCCAGATGAAGAGGGAGCATTGGAAAAACCTGAATGGAGAATGGGATTTTTCCTTTGACTTTGGATGCAGCGGCATAGATCAGAAATGGCAGGAAGGAAAGACAGATTGGGAGAAGAAGATCCTGGTGCCCTTCTGCCCGGAAAGTGATCTGAGCGGAATCGGCTATAAGGACTTTATCCCCGGCGTATGGTATCACCGCACCATCACATTGACAGGGGAGGAGCTGAAGGGAGATCTTCTCTTACACTTCGGCGCAGTGGACTATGATGCAAGAGTATGGATCAATGGAGTAGAGGCAGGCAGACACCAGGGTGGTTATGTTTCCTTTACGTTTAATATTACAAAGCTTGTAAAGGAAGGAGAAAATGACATTACGCTTTTTGCAGCAGATGATGTGAGAAGCGGAAAGCAGCCCAAGGGAAAGCAGAGTCATTTCTTCTACTCCTTAGGCTGTGATTATACCAGAACGACAGGTATCTGGCAGACGGTATGGCTTGAGTGGGTACCGGAAAGCTACATTGAAAAAGTGCAATATTATCCAAACCTGGCAGAAGCAACTCTGGGAATTAAGGCGGTAGTAAAGGGGCAGGGCACACTGGAAGCAAAGGCCTTTTATGGGGGAGAGCCCTGTGGCAGCGTAAGCGCAAAGTCAGAGGGCGGCACCGTTACCATGACACTTCCTTTGTCCCGTCTGGAAAAGTGGGAGCCGGGTCAGGGCAGACTGTATGACCTTACATTAACCTATGGAGAAGATAAGGTAGAAAGCTACTTTGGTATGCGTGAGATAAGGCTGGATGGAGAGAAATTCCTCATCAACGATAAGAGCGTGTTCCAAAGACTGGTGCTGGATCAGGGCTTCTATCCGGATGGCATTTACACAGCGCCTACAGAGGAAGCACTTGGCAAGGATGTGGAACTGTCCATGGCTGCAGGCTTCAACGGCGCAAGACTCCATCAGAAGGTATTTGAGCCTCTGTTCTTGTATCACTGCGATAAAGCAGGCTATCTGGTATGGGGCGAGCAGGGCTGTTGGGGACTGGATTACAGCAATCCCGCAGCATTAAAATATTTCCTGCCTGAGTGGATGGAAGCCTTGGAGAGAGACTTCAACCATCCCGCCATCATCGGCTGGTGTCCGTTTAATGAGACATGGGATTATGAGGGAAGAAGGCAGGATGACAGCTTACTGGCCAATGTGTATAAGATGACAAAGCTGTATGACACCACCAGACCCTGCATTGATACCAGCGGACATTATCATGTGGTGACGGACATCTATGACTTACACGATTATGAGCAGGATCCGGCAAAGTTTGCAGCAACCTACGAGTCCTTTAAACAGGGAGGTGATTTGGAAGATAATCATGGCTACAGGCAGACACCTGTAAAGGGTATCCCTACCTTCATCAGTGAGTATGGCGGTATCAAGTGGGACGAGGAAGGTGTTGAAAAGGATGGCTGGGGCTATGGTGAAGTTCCTGCTACCAAGGAGGAATTCCTGAACCGATATAAGGGACTGACCGATGCCCTTTTGGACAATCCCCATATGTTTGCCTTCTGCTATACTCAGCTGTATGATGTGGAGCAGGAGTTAAACGGTCTGTATACCTATGAACGTAAACCCAAGTTTGATATGGATGTGATAAAGGCAATCAATGCCCGTAAGGCAGCAATCGAGGATTAAAAGCATCCCGCAGAGTATAAAAGAAAGCGTGTGAGAGACATTGGGGTCTGACCCTCTTACAATTTTCTTGGTGAGATAAAAAACAAGTGCAAAACTTTTAAACGTATAGCTATAAATGAGCAAATTTGAAAAACTGTACAAACAATCTGCTATACACGGACATTAAGAGGATTAAACAATTTATTGTCCGCATAATGTATTCCCGCAAAAGAAAAATCCGGGTATCCAGGCAACCCTCAGAAGGTTGTCCAAATACCCGGAAATGCTTTACTTTAAGGCTATTTACACTATTTACTTCTGTACCTTTGACATCAATACTACCGTCTCGACGGTACTTTCATTGTCCCAACTAAGTTCTTCTATTTCCGAATCATTGAAATACACCGGAAAACGAAACTTAATGTGCTTCAGGAATCTGCCATCCGGCTGCTCCTGCTCATAAATGTCTACCTGTTCTACAAAGCTGTTTAAAAATTCTTTTTTCTCCAGATCCGTGAACTTATCATATAGTTTATCAAAATACAGCAAGAATTGATAGACGTTATCTTCTGATATTCTCTTCTGTTTGATATTCAGCAGACGGTTCTTAACCTCACTGATGCTGTTCTCCACACCCTCGATTTCATCATAAAGGCGATACAATCTTGTCTCCATATCCTGATATTTTTTCTCATAAAAACGGTCTGTAATATCCAGACTGTCCATCTGCTGTCCAAGCCGGTTCTTTGCTCTGGTCAGCTGCCGGTGCTGTTTTTCCAATTCATCAATTTCCTTTTCTACTTCCGACGTATCAATTCTTGCACCGATTTTCTTCAAAATGGCTTCTTCAAATTTGGGATTCCGTACCAGCTTCCGGATTACTTCTTCTACCGCATCGTTCACCTTATCTTCGCTCCACTGTTTGCGGTAGCTGCAATTATGACCATCCACCAATCTCCGATGCTTGCAGGCATAATAAAAATAATCCTTATATAACGTACCGTCCTTTCGTTTTTTCCGATTGACATTCCCATACATTCCACTGCCACACAGAGGGCATTTTAAAATGCCGGATAAGATATGTTCATGTTCCAGGCTGTGTGTCTTTTCATAGGATACCCCTGTTTTCTGGCGTTTCTGGTGTGCCAGTTCCCAATCCTCTTCGGAAATGATTCCTTCATGAATACCATCGTTCAGCATATATTTTTCCTGCTTCACAATCCGGTATTCATTTCTTGTTCCGGGAACTTTCTCATTCTTTCTGCGGCCAAATGCCAGCTTTCCACAGTAGACCGGATTATCCAGAACACCTTTGATGAATGAAGTTGCAAAAGCATCCAACGTATTATTCTGTCTCTTTTTCTTTTTATATCCATGCTGGTTCAGCCATGATGCAATTGCACTCATTCCCATATTGGTATGGATAAATTTATCATAGATCAGCCGGATTACCTCTGCCTCATCTTCTGCAATCTGAAGTTCTCCATTCACCAGTTTATAACCATATGGGGCAAATCCACCGTTCCATTTTCCTTCTCTTGCTTTCTGTTTCCGTCCTTCCATCGTCTGCACCAGAATATTCTCACGTTCAATTTCTGCCACCGCTGACAAAACGGAAATCATCAGTTTTCCACTGTCTTTAGAACTGTCAATGCCATCCTCTACACAGATCAGATTCACTCCAAAATCCTGCATCCTCTGCAATGAATTCAAAACGTCCGCAGCATTACGCCCAAAACGGGAAAGCTTAAATACCAGCACAAACTGTACATCGTCCGTACCATCTTCAATATTGTCCAACATCCGCTGAAATTCCGGTCTGCCTTCTACGCTTTTACCGGATTTACCTTCATCTGCAAATTCTTTTACAATCTCCATGTTCTGATACTCGGCATATTTTCTCAGTTTATCTCTCTGTGCATCCAGACTGTAGCCATCCACCTGCATGGTGGTGGATACACGGATATAGATATAGCATTTTGTCTTTTTTTTCATAAGTATCTCCTTATTTTTCTGATAAATATCCCAGTGCAATTTCCAACAATTCCGCTGCAACCTGATGATTCCTGATACGCATTAAATTATCCCAAACATCTACTTTTCCAAGAAGATTCATGCCCCCATGCCATACTAATTCATCATCAATGACAGCAAACCGTTCTTCTACTTCTGTTTTTGTTACTACATTCATTCCTACCAGCTGCATTGTTCTGATTAACTCATGGCATACATCCGAACTTCCATAAACAATCTCTTCCGGATCTGTTGTGATGATAGTTACCTTTACGCCTGCTTCCTGTCTTCCCTTCATCAGGAATAAGAATCGTTCAATCTTGTCCTGTCTGATATCCGGGCTGGAAATTACCACCATTTTTTCTGCCTCCACTATATCCTGTTCAAACTTTTCGGTATAATTTCCGGAATTGAATATTGCATTTATCATCTGTTTCGACTGCAACTCTCCCGTCCATATTGAAAATCCTGTCTTCTTGTATGTTCTTAATCTTTTTGCATACATCTTATCAAAGAAGCGAACATGAGAATCAATATAATCATACACATAAACAGCTTCTTTTCCGGGATAATCTCTATTCAGTCTTCCCACATACTGTTCAAGACGCCCTTCAAAAGACACAGGAGCTGCAAGCATTAGTACATCCAGTCTTGGAAAGTCAAACCCTTCTCCTATCTTCTGACCGGTTGCAACTAAAATAAGTGATTCATTTTCAGGAACCTGCTTTAACCTTACTCGTATTTCTGCATTTTCCTTATCGGAGTTATCACCATATAGAAGAAATACATGATCTGCTTTCTCTTTCAAAGCATCAAATAAAAATTTTGCATGCTCCTTAAACTTTGTCAAAATTACCGGGGTCTGTTTTCTTGCAACACAAGCTATCACATCGTTTACAATCATCTCATTACGTACCCGACTGGTACTAATCAGACTATATGCCTTATTGATATCATCCTTGCTTTCTGCATTATCGACTACTCTTGTATATCTCGGGACAAAATAATGTCCGATTCCCTGCTCTTGCGCCCTCTCCAACGCAGTAAACCTGTGTCTCAGTGGACCCAGCAACATATAAATGATCCTGTCAAGGCTGTCACCACGTTTTGGTGTAGCTGAAACACCATACACATACTTTGCATTAATTTTCTGTAATAATTCCATGGATGTATTGGAAGCTGCGTGATGGCATTCATCCATGATTACCATTCCATAAGAATTAATCCGTTCATTAAACTTTCCCCTGCTATACATAGAACCAACCATTGCAACATCTATGATACCTGTTAATGTATTTTTACTGCCGTGCAAAATTCCTATCACACTGTCTCTCTTTTTCTTTCTTCCTGTTTTTGTTTCATAGTCCGGTGGTTCTTCTTTTATTTCCAAAAACTTATTCAGTTCATCGACCCACTGATTCAGTAAGTCTTTGCTTTGTAACAGGATAAGCGTATTTACTTTTCGCTCAGCAATAAGATAACTACATACTACCGTCTTACCAAATGCAGTTGCCGCACTCAGAACACCATCCGAATGTGACAGTAATTTTTCTGCCGCCAGCTCCTGCTGCGTTCGCAAATCTCCCTTAAAAGATACTCGGATTGGATGTCCTGTTTCTCTCTGCTCAGAAACATCAACAGAAATCCCTGCCTTTTCACATTCTTCTATTAATTTCTCTCTCAGTCCCCTCGGAACCTGTATGTACCCATCTATATCTTTTCCTAAATACACAGCACTAAAATTGTAGTAATTTGAATATCCAAGCCTTTTATTTTTATAAAATTCCGGATTATCAAATGCTGCCAGACTACGAATCTGATTTTGTATTCTTGGCATAAGGTTCAAAGTATCAATATAAACTCCATTACCCAATACCATATGCAGCTTGCCCACAACATCAGTTTTAGAAAACTCGCACTTCTTTTTCCATGGTTTTGGTCTGGAGTTTTTATCAATTTTAGCAAGCATTCCTCTGGCTTCTGCTAATTCTCCCTGCCATTTTGCCATGTATTGTTCAACATCTTCTATGCTCAGCTTCTCCGTTTTATTAAATAGAATATCCCATTGATCAGGATATGCATTCCAATTTTCATCTACAAAAGCACTATTTCCCTTCTTAAGTGCCTGTCCCTGTAACGGTAATGCAATCAAATTACCTATACTACTTGTCACATCCTGTGAAGGATACATTCTGTCATAATAATGAAACGATTTCAGATTAATGGAAGTTGAACCTTTATCCAATAAGAGAAATCCGAAATTTCTTGCCGTTGCCGCCGGTATTGCCTTTTTAAAGAAAATCCATACATGTGCCCCTTTCCCGGAGCGGGATCTCTCAACTAAAGGTCTGATACCATTAAGCTCACACATTTTTCTAAGAGCATCCACTTCTTTATGCCACTCATTATCCGTATTGGCAAAATCGGTAGCTTCCGCTCCTTTTTCATGGTTATCAAAATCAAATACAATAAATCTGCATGTACCATTTGGCAATAGAGGATATACACCAATTACATCTGAACCATCCTCTTTAAATCCCAACAAATGAGCAATTATTTTTTTAACATCCAGCCTTGTCCATTTGGTATTTTCACACTCATCACAAAATACCTTCTCTTTACGTTGCTTAGGGCAAAGCCTGTCATTCCAACGATTATCACATTGGGGAAAATAACCACCGTTCTTACCTCGTCTGGCATATACATCTTCTCTTCCCCAAAACATCGAAAAGAAACGGATTGCCATCTCTTCTGAAATAAACGAAGGATTCACAATACGTTCCCCCTGATCCGGGTCATACTCTTCTGCATTTTCTATTTTTTCTTCGAAAGGATTTACCTCATCATATGGAATACTTGCTTTCTTCAATTTATCTTTTAATAATCTGTTCTCATATTCAAGTATCCTAACCATCTTTCTCAACGAATCCACATCGTATGCTTCTACGTTCACCTCTGTCACCTGCAATTCTTATTTCTTCACAGTATTATCTCGCATTCATTGTCCCAACTTTATTCTATCATTTGTTCCAACTATCTTCAATATTTGTTTCCGAATATTTAACGCTTATATGAATAAACTAATACTACCACTAAAAACAGATTGACTTTCTGAAATCAATCCTGTATAGTATTTTTAGTGGTTGTGCTACGGATGCTTGAGGGGCCCGTAGCCGGAGGAGCTCATGCGTGGGCTCCTTTTTTACTATACAGGAGTGATATATTATGGAGAAAAAATTTCTTACATACGATCAGCAAATTGAAAAATTACAGAGTGAAAAACAATTAACCATTTCAGATGTTCCAACTGCCATCCATACGCTAGAGCATATCAGCTACTATTCTTTGATTGGCGGATACAAAAATCTGTTCAAACATAAACCTTCTGGAAAATACTTATATGGTGTTACATTTGAAGAAATTGTTGCATTTTATTATTTTGATGAAGAGTTACGGACTTTATTTTTAAAGTATATTCTTCATGTAGAACGGCATCTGAAATCTTTGATTTCCTATCACTTCTGTGAAAAATTTGGTGAAAGTCAGGCAGAATATCTAAACCCTGTAAATTTTAATTCTGCAAAGAAAAACCAAAAAGCTGTCAATCGCCTGATTCATTCTATGCAAAACTATATTTCGATGCCTTCCCATTATAATTACATTTCCCATTATTCCAAGGTATATGGTAATGTTCCACTCTGGGTTGCAATGAATGCTGTTACATTTGGACAGCTTTCTGCCTTTTATCAATATATGCCAAACGATGTCCAGGTAAAAGTCAGTAAACATTTCCCAGGCTATACAGAAAAACAATTGCATCAATTTATCACTATTATTGCAAAGTGCCGGAATGTATGTGCTCATGGAGAACGATTATATGATTTTCGAACTCAAGATACAATCCCTGATACACTCCTACACCAAAAGCTTTCTATTCCATTGAAAAAGGGGAGTTATACTCTTGGTAAACACGATTTATTTGCTGTAGTTCTTTCACTAAGATATCTCATCAACAATGATGATTTTAAATCATTCAAACGCTCTCTTATCCAGTTAATCAAGCGAGTACTTAAGCAGTGCCCACATTTAACACAGGCACAACTATTAAAACAAATGGGATTCCCTGAAAATTGGGAGAAGATTTGCAGATATAAAATATATTACTCAAACTTCCCACACCAATAAGGTGTGCTGAACCTTGAAAATCCAATATTTCAGCCAATAAAAAAGGCATAAATACAATCCTTTGG
>NZ_JBQHWA010000029.1:0-41277 GCF_052064225.1 Blautia massiliensis (ex Liu et al. 2021)
GAAAAGCTGTATGAGAGGGGTATGTTACTGTCTGCTGCTTAGCAGGCAGAACTTCTCATTTTAATTTGTACTAAATCTTGACATAGGACCACCGGACTCTCTCAAACGCACAATACCAGGAACCAACACGCCATATTGTGTAATACTTTCTGCTAATTCTTCCATTTTCTTATCATCTCTTACTTGAAACGGGTGATTCGTAAATGGATGAAGACTTCCTATTGCTATCTCACTAATTCCATTGGTTGCCTCTTCGTTTGTTCCAAACAATGCATCAAGCGGCTGTAAGGAAACGGGAGTTGCTCTTTTTTTAGATGGCATCTTTCAGCACCTCCTCCGTCACTCTCCGATAAGCTTCTGTAGCTTTGCCTTTCGAATCATAAGAGAAAATACTCTGTCCTTCTCTGACTGCTTCCTTCATTCTTACAGAAAATGGAATATAATTATCGAAGATATGAATTTGACTTCCATATACATTTCTGAGAAGTTCCATATTATTCCTGGCATCATTCGTATGAGCATCGACCATCGTAAACAGAATTCCACCGACTTGCAGCTTCGGATTGATCTGCTTACGGACCTTACCGATTGTTTTTAATAACTGCTGCAATCCTTTGATTGGCAGGTAAGACGCTTCAACCGGAATTAGTACTTCATCTGATGCAGCCAGTGCATTGATTGTGATCATTCCCAATGATGGCATACAATCAATGATAATTGCATCATATTGATCCTTGATACCATATAAAATCTGTTTCAATACATATTCCCTGCTCATTGCATTTACCAACTGTACTTCCGTACCTGCCAGTCCAATGTTAGAACAGATAATGCCTATTCCTTCTGCCTGATGCCTGATATAACAGTCTGAAGGAATATATTCATCTTTCATTACTGCATCCATAAGAGCTGTAAGTGTTTCATTACTTTCATCACAACCACGATATCCAAATCCTGCGGATACATCAGACTGTGGATCGGCATCAACGATTAACACTTTCATATTCTTTTGTGCTAATCCTGCTGCTAAATTAGCTGTACATGCTGATTTTCCCGTTCCCCCTTTTTGGTTTACAATAGAAATTACTTTTGCCATAATCTTTCCCTTCTTTCTTGTCAAATAAAAAGACTGAATCAGACAGCTGAGATATAAATCTCATGCGAGCTAATTCAGTCCAAAACATATTTTTATTCAATTATCACCGCTTTCGTGGTATAGTAAATACATCTCAGCAGAGTTCTGAAATTCTATTACTTCTGTACTGTGTTATTTATAAAAGAGAGGCCTTTCCTTCATAAATTCGTTGATTGGTTACGAAATTTATTTAGGACTAAATCGCTAGAGCCCTTGTATTATAAGGGGTTCTGCCTTGTGTCATTATAATAACACAAGCACCCCCGTTTAAAATATTCATCATCGGCACCGGGAGCTGCAGGGTATGACAGCCGCCCAGATACTGATAAAGAGGAAGCCGAAGGGCCCCGGCTGCTGCACGGGCTGCTGCCAGAGATACTGCCAGCGTGGCATTGGCTCCTGCGCTGCTTTTGTTCTCCGTTCCGTCGGTTTCGATCAGAAGATGATCGATCCATGCCTGGTTCAGGGCATTCTCTCCGATAATGGCATCTGCCAGACGTGTATTGATATTTTCCACTGCTTTTTTCACACTCTGTCCCAGATATTCCTCCCGGTTTCCGTCCCGCAACTCCACAGCCTCAAATTTACCTGTGGATGCTCCGGACGGCACCATGGCTCTTCCTGTGTATCCGTTAATCCCCACAATTCCTTCACCTACCGTCACTTCCGCTTCCACCGTAGGATTCCCCCTGGAATCAAGGACCTGTCTTGCATGAACTTTTCGAACAGGCAGATAACGTAGCATAAGTTTTTCCCTCCTTGAAAATAATAATACTGTTTATGATCTCCTGCACTTTGTGATTCTCTTCTTATGTTTATGAGGGTAGCTTGTCCGAAAAGGGTTTGGTCTATACGTGTTCTGTTGATAAGGGCGAGGATATTACACTAATTTATTTATTACTACTTCCAATAGAGGGTTACACTGTTTTATATATTTTTTAGCATTACTCGCTTTTCCGAAATTGCTATGTAATTTATATATATTTTTTCTCTATTTCTTTGCATTTCTAATTACAGAATGCATATGGCCCTTTTAATTGCTTCTTTTTAGTCTTTAGTCGCTTTCTTTAAAACTTTACAGTTTTATTTGCAATCATATACGGTTGATTATAATTACTGCTAATATGATATTGCACCTTATGTGCGTTTATAAATCTAAATCCATGCATATTCCATGAACTTTTCATCCTCTTCAAAACTCTTTTTCCTGAACCGTTGTAATTACAACGGATTATTTGAGCCTGTTTCATATCCCAGGATGATTTCACATAATATATCTGCTTTCCTATAAATCTGATGCCATACCCATAACCCACAGATTGAGATTTCTTTGATGAAAGATTGTACAGGCAGTATCTGTTAGGAGCTACATCTGTCGCCTCATGTATATACGCAATTGCATATTTTCCTCTTCTATCTATAAGCTTAAGGCCATTTCTTTCTTTTCGAAATCCTTTTTTACCAATCGTATAGGTATATGTGTTGTAATAAAGCCCTGATTCTTCAACACAAAAATACATTTTATTTTCATAATTAAGACTATAAGTTATTCCTGCATTTCCACTATAATTTATGCTAGCAACTAGTTTATTCCCATAATTGGTTCTCTGATACAACTTGGTAATATTTTTATACTGCGTACGTGAAGACTGTTCTACCAAATAAAACGTCTTTCCTTTTACACTGATTATAGTTGTATTTGAATATGCCTTAACAGGCCTTACTGTAAATACAAGGAATAGCAGAAATACACTCAGAAATAAAATTGTTCCACTGCATAAAGATTTTTTTCTTATTTTCATAGATAAATGCCCCTTCCCCTTTTTCTTTATCCCTGGCTTGCTGTCCAGTTAATACAGCTCATATTTTTACAATATTTATTGTAGTATTTGTAATATTTATTTTTGGAAACCTTTTTGCCATTTAAGTATCTGAAAATTGGCTGATAGCCTTTTATATTCATCACCATTCCCAAATGATCCGACAGTGTCGCTACACGATACAATTTTCCTTTTCGTATTCTATAGACATTTCTTGAAACGCTTCTGGCAGTAATCATTGTTATAATTGTAAATGTATTTGTCCTCTTGTTATAACAAACATCTGGTTCACTCCATGAAGATGCCTGCAACACAGCCAAAACTTTTACCCGATTTTTATATATTATCAGGATCCTTAGCTCTCCTCTGAAATTTATTTTCAACCGTCATATTTAGATAAATCTGTATGGCACCTTCCATACTAACCTGGAGGATACAGCCATTGCTGTTCCTCCAGGTTTTAACACCAGAGTATTTTAGCCAATAGTTAATGTTGACAGGCCATTACAATTGAAGAAAGCACACATTCCTATTTTATCGACACTCTCAGGAATTTCTACTTTCATTGCATTTACACAATCGTAAAATGCATATGCTCCTATAGATGTAATCCCATTGTCAACTTCAATTTGCTCAATTTCCAACTGGTATTTATTCCATGGAACATCCGTTTCTATATTCCAGTCCTGCATCTCCCCCTGTCCTTCAATTTTAAGTACATGATCATTGCCAAGTGTCCAATAAATTTTATTTTCTCCTACACCACACTCTCCATTTTTTTCTTCCAATTCAACCTGTTCATCTTCGAAATCTTCACTTGCATCTAAATTCTCTCCATAAGACACCTCTTCGGAATCTTCAACATCTGAATCATCTTCAATTTCCACTTCCGTTTCATCAGTTATTTCCGCCCCAAAATCGCTTTGGTTTGAATCTTCCGTTTCCGGTACTGTAATTTCTTCATCTACGGATACCGGCTCTTCTTCTCCATCTTCATCAGTTGTTTCCGCCCCAAAATCGCTTTGGTTCGAATCTTCCGTTTCCGGTACTGTAATTTCTTCATCTACGGATACCGGCTCTTCTTCTCCATCTTCAAACACTATATCTGAAGCCTGAACATTCTGGTTAATATATCCACCTATGCTAATTGTAGCAATAATTCCTAATGCAAGCTATCTGACTTTGTCATATTCTGCCTCTTTTGCTGTGACCATGATCACCGGAATACTTTTTGTATCAGGAGATGACTTCAGTTTCCCAAGAATTGTGTAGCCGTCATCTCCCGGAAGCATAATGTCCAGAAGAATCAGGTTTGGAATTTCTTCTTTCAGTGCTGCTTTCAGTTCTTTGCCATCAGCAAAGCCTTTTGCTGTAAATCCTGTTGTCTCAAGCGTATATACCAGCAGTTCCCTGATATTTTTCTCATCCTCCACACAATAAATCATATGGATCATCTCCTTCTTTAAGTTTCACATAACGTAACTCTGGCTTCTTTACGGAAGCGCATATTCCATGCGGAAATCATCAAGACGTCCGATATAATTCTCATCAGATTCATTTTTGATACTTTCCAGATGACTGTGAGTATCATAAAGATTTTCTCTTACCTGTGTTACACAGACACTGATATTGGAACAATGGTCTGCGATACGTTCCAGGCTTGTGAGCAGATCTGTAAGTATAAATCCCATCTCGATCGTACACTCTCCGGAACGGAGTCTGTTTATATGACGTCTTTTCAGTTCTTTACTCAGTTCATCAACTACCTCTTCCAGAGGTTCCACATCATTTACAAGATTCAGATCTTTTTTGTCAAAGATCGTATATGCCGTATCCACAATACGATCAACGACACTTATCAGAACCTGAAGTTCGTTTCGGGCCTGCATGGAAAAGCTGAGTTTTTTCTCATAAAGTTCCTGCGCTGATTCCATAATGTTTACCGCATGATCGGAAATTCTCTCAAAATCTCCGATACAGTGGAGCATCATGGATACACTGTGACTGTCTCTTTCTGACAGATCTTTATTGTTCAGTTTTACAAGATATGTGCCAAGTTCATCTTCATAGCGGTCTACCTTTGATTCCATTTCCTGAACACGTCTGGCTCCGTCTTTCGTATAATTATGCACCAGATCCAGGGCAATGCGGAGAGCTTTTCTGGAATCCTGCTCCATGTGTCTGGCTGCATTTCTTCCCTGCTCAACTGCAAATGCCGGTTTTTCGAGGAAACGTGACTCCAGAATAAGGAACTCCTGATCGTCTGTGCTGACCGGTTTTTCTTCTGTATCTCTGATCGTAAGACAGGCAAGTTTCACCAGAAGATTAGAGAACGGATACCATACAACCGTTGCTGTTATATTAAAGATACTGTGTGTAATGGCGATTGTTGCCGGTGTAGCCATCTGCGCCATAAACGAAAAATGTACTGCTGTATTAATAAGATAGAATACTGACATAAATACAACGGTTCCGATCAGGTTAAAGTACAGATGGATCATGGCTGCACGTTTGGCATTTTTGTTCGCACCGATTGCTGACAGAAGTGCTGTCACACAGGTACCGATATTCTGTCCCATGATGATCGGGAATGCTGCACTGTACGGAACTGCACCTGTAAGACAGAGGGCCTGCAGAATACCGACAGACGCTGATGATGACTGAATGATTGCTGTAAGTACTGCACCTGCCACAATACCTGCCACAGGATTGGAAAATTTCAGAAGAAGTCCTGTAAATTCAGGAACATCTGCAAGCGGTTTTACTGCGCCACTCATTGTTTCCATACCAAACATCAGTACTGCAAATCCAAGCAGGATTGATCCGACATCTTTCTTACGTGAATTCTTTGAAGAAAGAAGGATAATTCCGATCATTGCAAGGATCGGGGAAAAAGATGCAGGTTTCAGAAGACTGATAAAAAAGTTGCTGCTCTGCAGCCCGGCAAGACTCAAAATCCAGGAAGTAATTGTTGTACCGATATTGGCTCCCATGATGATCCCGACTACCTGTGTCAGTTTCATGATCCCGGAGTTTACAAAACCGACTACCATTACAGTTGTTGCCGATGATGACTGGATCACAGCAGTCACACACATTCCAAGAAGGACTGCTTTCCATTTACTGGAAGTAAGATTTTCAAGAATCTGTTCAAGCTTACCTCCTGATACTTTTGCAAGGCCGTCTCCCATTACCTGCATTCCATATAAGAACAGGGCAAGACCGCCGATTAAGGTCAGTACACTAAAAAAATCCATGATTTTTCTCCTTTACGTGTTTTTTACTTAACCCTATCATATGGACCGCCTGTAAAGTTATCACCAGCTTTATGTTAAATCTATGTTAAAAGTCCTGTCCTGCGAAAGCACATAAGTGCGTAACAATCCACTTTTAACATAGTATCAATATGTCGTCGCCAGACGACATTCCCTTTAGAAACTCCGGATATCTTCGCCTTCATCCCCTGTTTTGTCAATGGAACGGATTTTCAGATAATAGCTTACATTCTCATTAACCTGCACTTTTACCCTGTCGCCAACTTTGTGGCCTTTCAGTGCCATTCCGATAGGCGATTCTATGCTGACCCTGTTTTCCATGGAATTGCCCCGGATAGAAGTAACCAGTTTATATTTCTCAATTTCCCCGTCTTCTTCAAATTCCACTTCTACAATATCATCCATTCCAACTTCGTCAGACCTGGAAGTATCTTCCACAATATCTGCTGTTTTCAGCATTCTTTCCAGATAACGAATACGGCTCTCATTCTGGTTTTTGTGTTTTTTTGCAGCATAATATTCAAAATTTTCACTCAGATCTCCCTGTGCCCTTGCTTCTTTTACTGCCTCGATGGCTTCTTTCCTGATCACGAGTTTTCTATGTTCAATCTCTTCTTCAATTTTCTGTACGTCTCTTTCTGTAAGTTTTTCACGCATTATGATCACTCCTATATGATACTTTTGCAGCAATTCAAGAATGCCGCTACAATCTCTGTTCCCTACAGTATACACGAATACGAAAAATCCTACAACAGATAAAAACAAAGCGGACAAATCTGTTTTAGCAGATGTATACCATAAAAAAACAGGCTCCTGCATTTCTATCAGTGTCTGTTTTTTATATATGTATTTATCTCAAAAAACTATTCAGTACCATTCCTGCCACTATGATCAAAATTCCCACTAATCCACTTCCTGCAGGCATTGCATCCCCAAGAAAAAGAATACCTCCAATCAGTGTAAAAATCACCTCACCTGACTGTGTAGCTTCTATAATGGCCAGATGTTTCGGGTTATTTTTTACCATATTGGTTGCTTCAAAAAATAAAATTGTTGCGATCACTCCCGAAAAAACAGCTACAATTACTGATTGAAATATCTGTCCTCCTGATGGCAATCCATGTGTTCCCAGTGCATAAACAGAACAGATCAGCCAGAAAGGCATGCTGCAGAGATTCATTCCAAAAACTCTCTGTGTTGTGGACAATTCCGCCGGGCAGTACTGAAGCATTTTTCGGTTTCCAAGTGGATAAGAAAAACCTGCCACTATGATCAGCAAAAGTGCTGTCACCAGTCCTTCTGTATGAATATTCTTAAAATGAGAGACCTGGAGAAGAAAAATCCCTCCAAGTATTATTGCTGAACAAATAAGATTTTTTACGGGAACTCTTTTACCAAATAAAGGGGTTAGTAATGCTCCCGCTACAATCGTAATCTGCCAGGTTGCCGCTACAAACCATGATTCACCATAAACAGAGGCCATAGACAGAGGCATGTAAAAAAATCCAAATCCCACTGTACTCCATAGAATCCATGGCACAGGGTCACTTTGAACAGCCTCCAAAACCTCCCTGATCCCTTTCTGTTTCCACACGATCACTCCCATGATCGGCAGCATAAAAATAAATCGAAGAGCAGCACTCCACAGCCAGTATCCGCCATCCAGGTTCATACTTCTGTTGAAAATAAATGTAAAAGCAAAAAACAATGATGCCAGCAAACCATAAGCCAATGCACGTCTCATCTCTCGTCCCCAATCAAATATCAAATTTTTTCCCCATGTTCTCCAGGTGTCACTTCATAACAGAATCTGCTTCCAAGACAGTAATCCTTTCCTATATATACCGGGGCATCTCCTGAATAGATCAGAGTTTCCATTATAAATACCGGTTCTGAGGGCGCTACACCAAAAATCTTTGCCATACGACTTCCAGCCTTTTCTACGGAAAGAACATTTCTGTTTTTTTTGTTTTCAAAAGTCAGATCCACTTTCATTCTTTCTTTTATAATAGAATAAACTGACTTTTCAAGATCTTCCCATAAAAGAAATCCATATTTTTTATAAGAAAAGAACATATGCTCCAATGATACAGGTTCATTATCAGCAAATCTTAACCTTTCAATGTGAACTACTTTGTCGTCCGCTTCCAGCTGCAGGCTTTTACGATAGCTGTTTTTTCCTTCAACCACTTCTTTTTTGAGGACCTGCGTTCCAGGCACCAGACCTGCACCTGCACAACTCTGTGTAAAACTTGCACGATGGAAAATGATTTTTTTGATTCTGGGTTTGGAAACAAAAGTACCTATTCCCTGCTTTTTCTCCAGATATCCTTCATCTACCAGAAGCGCCAGAGCATTACGTACAGTAACACGACTTACTTCATAGATTTTCATTAATTCAGTTTCCGATGGAACTCTGGTATTTTCCTTCCATTCTTTCTGTTCTATCTTCAGTTTTATTGCTTCTTTTACCTGTTCGTATAACGGTATTGTTGAATTCTGGTTCAGCATATTGTTCCCTTTCTTTCAGCATTTTCCTTCAAAAACATAAAAAGGGGGAACACGTCCCCCCTTTGAGTATCCAATTCCTTATATTAATATGGGAATTTCCACATATATCTTCTGGTGGTCAGTGGATGTTTTCTTGCATCTGCAATGAGATTATTAAAGACACCGATCACATTATTATAAAACATTGGTTCAAGATATTCAGCAAGTTCACCCAGTTCATTGATTCCATACTGAGATGCATCAAGTACAAAAATACGGTTGTTAAATTTTTTGATGAAATCAAGTGCTCTGTCATCCAGCGGACGTGTGTGACCACAGGATTTCATCATAAGAAATGCTGTATTTTTGTCTGTAATTTCAAATGGGCCATGGAAAAATTCACCGGAATGGATAACACTTGCATTAATCCACTGCATCTCCATAAAGATACAGATTGCTTCCTGATGTGCCGGTCCCCAGCAGGCACCGCTTCCCATCGTATAGATTACAGAATCATCTTTAAATTCCCATGCCCATTTAATAGCATCAGGAACTACATCTTTCTTTGCCTGTACTACAATATCATTTAATTTTGCAAGTGCCTGCACCATTTCATCGTATTTTTCATATCCTTCTTCTTCGTTGAGGATTTCCAGTGCAAGCTTAAATCCGTAAGAAACCTTCTGATTTTCCACAACAGATTCCGGACCGAATTCATACTGGATCACATACTGTGCAGTATCAGAAAGAGGAGACGGTACCTGGAAAGTAAGACCTACCGTTGCAGCTCCCAACTCATTAGCCACAGCTGTTGCTTTTACAGTTTCGGCAGTATTTCCCCTCTGAGATGCTGTAATAACCACTGTGTCCTTGCCTATCTCTTTAGGTGTTGCATGAACAAATTCATTTGCATTCATGTATCCTACTTTAATTTTCTTTGTTTCTTCACTGAGGAAATATTTAGCAGGGAAAAATCCGCTTAAAGATCCTCCACAACCTACAAAATACACTGTATTAATTTCCTGTTTTTCAACAATTTCAGATATAATCTTTCTTACTTTCTCCACGCTTCATACCCTCCTGATATATTCTTGTTATTCTTTACAATTATCATCCGGATGTTTTGATAAGCTAATATTAACATGTATTATAACGTATGTCAACAATATTTTATACATCATATTACATATTATCATCTTTACTTTGTGTACATCATGCTATAAGATAATAGTTAATGACAGGGGAATAATTCCCGACTGCAATTTTATCAATATACACTGGAGGTAGGCAAACATGTCAAAAAAAATTCTGATCATAAATACGGGGGGAACCCTTTCTTCAGTAAAAGGCACAAACGGACTCATACCAGGAATGAGCAGTAACGATATGCTTGAAGAACTCCGTATGGTTTCCAAAAACCTGGAACTGGAAACAGAGGATTTCTGTTCTCTGGACAGTGCCAATATAGGCCCCGCTGACTGGGCAGGACTGGCAAAACTGATCAGTCAGAAAAGCTATGATTACCATGGTATCGTAGTAATCCACGGAACAGATACTATGGCATATACTTCATCCATGTTATCATTTATGCTTCAGAACATTTCCATCCCTGTGGTTATCACCGGCAGCCAGCTTTCCATCGCCAATCCTGTTGCCGATGCACTGGAAAACTGTCGCTGCGGAATTCATATGGCCGCAAGCGGTTATCCTGGTATTTTTGTTGCTTTTAATCGCAAAGTAATGCTGGGCTGCCGGGCCTCCAAGGTCCGGACTATGAGTTTTGATGCTTTTGAAAGTATCAACTATCCATACGTTGGCGAAATAAGCTCTTTAGGTTTAAGAGTATTTAAAAACAATCTTGTTGAAAAAAAAGGAATTTTTCAGCCCCGGACAGCCTATTCTGATAACGTGTCACTTCTGAAGCTTTACCCCGGAATCAAACCGAACATTCTGGATATTCTCTGTGACAGAGGCTGCCGTGGTGTCTTTATAGAAGGTTTCGGTCTTGGAGGAATGCCTTTCGTAAATAATGATTTTATAGGCAAAGTAGGCGAAGTTATAGAAAAAGGTATGCTGGTTCTTGCAGGAAGCCAGTGTCGATACGAAGGAAGTAACCTGTCTGTATATGAGACCGGGCGCCTGGCACTTGAAAAAGGAGTAATCCAGGCATACGATATGACCACAGAAGCAGCAATGACAAAACTAATGTGGGTTCTTGGACAGACTGATAATCTTCGTGAAATTAAAGAATATTTCTCAGTAGACATTGCCGGAGAAATTTGTATTGACATATCTTCAAATTCATCATATAATGTATGCATACAACATACAAATTAATCATATCAAGGAGGTACGTATACCATGACACCAAAACAGATTATTGAAGCTATCAAAGCAGAACGCCCGGAAATCAACACCTTATTTTTTGTTGGATGTGGTGCATCATCTGCTGAACAGTATCCTGCACAGTATTTTATGGACTGTAATGCAAGAAAAATCCGTACAAGCTTCTACACAGCAAACGAATTCAACTATGCAACTCCTGTTTCCCTTGATGAAACAGCAATTGTAATCGCATGCTCCCTTGGTGGAACAACACCGGAAACTGTAGCAGCTGCCAAACTCTCCCAGGAAAAAGGAGCAAAAGTAATCGCTGTTACACATGATGGAAATTCACCTCTTGCAAAAAATGCAGATTATGTTATCGTTCATGGATTCGAAAAAGACTATGCAGCTAAACTTGAAAAAATGAACAACATCCTGATGCTTGCTGTTGAAGTCCTGAATCAGTATGAAGGATATGATCACTATGAAGACATGGTAAAAGGTTCTGAGAACATCTATGCAGCAATCGAAGATGCTGTATCCTATTCTCTCACACCTGCAAAAGCATTTGCAGAAGCATACAAAGATTCACCTGTTATCTATGTTATGAGTTCCGGTGCAACCCAGAAAGTTGCTTATTCTTTCTCCATCTGCCTGCTTATGGAAATGCAGTGGATCAACTCCGGTTCCTTCCATGATGGTGAATTCTTCCATGGACCATTCGAAATTGTAGAAAAAGATGTTCCATTCCTTCTTCTTATGAATGACGGCAGAACCCGTAAAATGGATTCCAGAGCACTGGATTTCCTTAACAGATTCGATGCAAAAACAACAGTTATCGATGCAAAAGATTTTGGTCTCAGCAATTTCGTTCCATCTTCAGTTGCTGAATACTTCAGCCCGATGGTTATCACAGGCGTTCTCAGAGTATACGCAGAACAGCTGTCAATCGTTCGTGATCATCCGCTGAGCCAGAGAAGATATATGTGGAAACTGGAATACTAATCCTTATCACCAGTATTTCAGATAAACAGAAAAAAGTACAGCAGCCATTAAATTGGCTGCTGTATATTTTTTCTGTTTTTATATACGGAAATACTGTCAAATCCTGCTTCTTTAAGCATCTGGTATACTCTGTCAAATCCATAGCCTATTCTTTCAGGTCTGTGTGAATCAGATCCTACAGTGATAATCCTGCCCCCAAGTTCTTTATACATTCTCAATATTTCCATTCCAGGCATTGTATCTTCCAGAATACCGCCCATACAGGCTGTATTTATCTCAATACCTTTTCCCCTTCTGATCACGTTTTCCAGGACTTTTTTAATTGTTGACTGATACTCTTCATAAAGATCCGGAAGGTTCTGCTTTGCACAGTGTTTCTTAAAATAATCCATATGTGCCAGGCAGTCAAAATCCCCTTCTTCAGAAAGCTTCAGAAGATGGTAATAATAAGCATCTCCGATACTTCTGGCGTTCTTTTCTGTTACGATCAGATGCGTCAGATCAATATTTTCCAACTTGTGAACAGATCCAAGCACAAAATCAAAAGGATATCTCCGGACCGTTTTATTACACTCCGGACTGATGTCAAGCTGTCCAAATTCCATGCCGCTTTTTATGGATAAACGACCTTCAAATTTCTTTCTGCACTCTTCCAGTGTCTCAAAATATTTTTCCACATATCTCTCGTTAAACCAGGGCCTTACCACCCCATTTACATAGAATTCATAATGATCTGTAAAAGCAATCTCCCTCATTCCATTCTCCAGGGCAGATTCACACATCGCCTCCATTGTGAAATGTGCATCCGGAGAAATTTCACTGTGCATATGATAATCATATAAAATCTTCATTTCGTAACCAGCCTCTTTCTTATATTCTTTTTTACTATTCAGCATCCTTACAGATGCAAACACAAAACGGACAAAAACCAAAACCGTCGGTGCATCACCGACGGTTTCCATTTTTTAATATAGAATGATCAACCTTTAACAGCTCCTGCTGTAAGACCACGAACAAACTGTTTGGACATACACAGGAACAAAATGATCATTGGCAGCGATGCAATAATAATACCTGCAAGCATTGTAACATAATCTGCACGAAGGTCACCCTTAAATGTCATAAGACCAATCGGGATTGTCATCAGCTTTTTACTTTCAAGAAATACATTTGCAAACAGGAATTCATTCCATACATGGTTCAGACAAACAATTGCGCAGGAAGCAAAAATAGGCTTGCTGATTGGCACAATAATTTTTGTAAATATCTGAAGACTGTTATATCCATCTACTACTGCTGCTTCTTCCAGTTCTTTTGGAATAGAAATGAAATAAGATCTCATCAGAAATACTGTAAATGGAATACGGAAGGCAATATAAGGAAGAATAACTGCCCAGTATGTATTGTACAGATGAACGGCTTTAAGCATTTTGTACAGTGGAACCAGTGCCACCTGTTCTGATAAAGCCATACCACCAAGAACTATCAGGAATATAATCCCACTTCCTTTTGCTTTAAAACGTGTAAGACCATAAGCAAGGAAAGATGAGAATATAAGAATTCCAATAAGTGAAGATCCACTGACGATCAGAGAGTTACCAAAATACTTATAAAGTCCCTGATTCCATGCATTTACCCAGTTCTTGAACTGAGGTACAGCCGGCAGAGCAAGTGAATCTCTGAAAAGTTCCTGATTTGTCTTAAGTGAGTTTAGTATCATCCATGCCATAGGAAGTAAAATGATCAGTGCAAGGATAACAAAAAATGCATTCAGTAAAATTTTTAGAATTGTATGTTTTTTCATTTTTATGCCTCCTTTATTATACTTCACCTGATTTGGTAACTTTCAGCTGAATAACAGAAAGTACCATAGTAATCACGAAGATAAATACACCGGTCACAGCTGCCATACCCAGATCATCATGCAGGAACGCATTCTGATACAGGAACAAACCAAGCACCTGCGTACTGTTTCCAGGTCCACCAGCGGTTGTAGAATAAACCTCTGTAAACAGTTTAAACGCACCAATAACAGTAATAATAGAACATACCAGTAACTGTTCTTTTGCCAGAGGAAGCACTACGCTGATCGCTCTGCGCACAGGTCCTGCTCCATCAATAGAAGCTGCCTCAATATAATCCGGTGACACGTTCTGGAATGCCACAACCATTAACAATGTAATATAACCGGTATACTGCCACTGACTCATTGCAATGATACAATAGATTGCGATCTTGGAATCTCCCAGCCAGGACTGTGTCATGCTCGTAAGCCCCAGTGCCTTGAAAGCGGAATTAAGAAGACCAAGATTAGGTTCATAAATAAATGTGAACATCAGACCGACAGCTGTAAGAGAAATCAGTGCCGGGATATAATAGATGTTACGAAAAGCATTACGAAATCTGCTGCTGGCCAGTTTACTTTCGAGCAACAAAGCTATTACAGTACCAAATCCAACCTGCACGATCAGTGAAATCACACAGTATAACAGGTTGTTTCGAAGCATAATACCTAATGATTCATTGTGAAAAAATCTTATATAATTGTCCAGTCCGACAAACTTCATTCCAGCTGAATAGGATGATAATCTAAAAAAGCTATAAACACAATTGGCTATAACCGGAATGTACACAAACACCAGAACCATCGCACAGCCAGGTAACATATATAAATAAGGAGTTGTTTTCTTTGTTCTCATAATGTACGCACCAGCTTTCTAAATACTAATTTCAGATTTTTTCAAAGAAAAAGCGGGCTTCCTACGGACAGGAGCCCGCTTTTCTTATTTTATGTTATCAAATTTCTTTTATCTAAGTTATTCTTCAGATTCACCGGAGGCTGCCAGTTTCTGTGCTTCTTTCGCTTTTGCCTGGATCTTGGTCATAGCCTCTTCCGGAGTAATATCACCATTTGTAAGATCTGAAACATCTGTCAGATACTCATCACATAATGTGGAATACAGAGCGTTGTCGAACCATGGTCCCATTTTTTCTGCAGATGTAATTACATCATATGCATCAAGGAGAGACTGATTTTCAACTCCATCAGTTGTGCCTTTGGAAGCATTAAACCATCCGATTGTCTGTGCCTGTTCTGTACCAACATCTTTTCCAAGGAACCATTTCAGGAATTCAACACATTCATCCGGGTACTCTGTCTTGGAAGAAACAACGAAGCCTTCCGGAACACCTGTAAGAATGTTCGGGTTACCAGCGCCTTCAATTTCAGGGAATTTAAACATACCAAAATTCAGATCTGGATTAATACCTGTATCCGGGTTGTTAATATAAGGAATCTCAATTACTTCTGCGTAATACATTGCTCCATTACCCATGCAGAAGTTTGTACGAGCCATATCTGCTGCAATACCGTTGCTGTTTTCATTGAAGTATGGGATCAGCTGCTCATAGTATTCCAGAGCTTCCTGATATCCAGGATCTGTAAATTCACCAGTTATAGGTGTATAATCTTTTGCTCTTACTTCATCACTAACAGTCATCTGGTTGATTGTTCCAATGTAATGGGAAGCCGGCCATTTTTCCTGGTTACCATAAGCAATTGGAGTAAATCCTGCATCCTGCAGTTTCTTGCAGGCTTCAATCAGTTCATCAAATGTAGTTGGTACTTCTACGCCTGCTTCTTCAAACTGATCAATGTTGTAGAAGAACAGTTTTGCATCAAGACGGAACGGAATTCCATAAACCATGCCATCATCCAGAGTGTAGTTAACCATCTGAGATTCCATAAGGGAATCTTTCCACTCCTGATCAGCATCAAGATATGGAGTAAGATCCAGAATTAAATCTTCACGAATAAAACGTTCTGTAAATTCTCCACACCAGCTAAAGAAAATATCCGGGCAGTCATCTCCACCAACCACTACCTTCAGTTTTTCTTTGTACGGGTCATTCTGAGCACTTTCTACAACAATATCAATGTCCGGATGCTCTTCTTCGTACTGAGCAATTTTGTCCTCGATAAAGCTGTTAAATGGCTCATCTGGGAATCTGTGGAAGAATTTGATTGTTTTCTTCTCTGCTGCTGATACAGTTGTGCAGGTTGCACCGGCTGCCATTGATGCAACCATGGCTGTTGCGAGTAATACGCTAAAAAGTCTCTTTTTCATTGTGTAACCTCCTTGGTTAAATTATACGTTTATATCAAAAGCCGCGCTTTTAATATTCTCTGATATTGACCAGACAATTATTTTCTGTGTCAGGTTTCTTTATTTAATCAAATTTTTTTCCGTATCCGAAAGAACCGTCTCTCTGACAGTTTCCTGCTGCAAATACAGCAGCTCTGTACAGACAGGTTTTTATCAGTGCGTCCTGATATTCTTCTTTCGTGGTAATTCCTCTGTGTCCTGCCTTTTCAGGAAAATCCACACAGTCTTTCATTCCGCTTATATAGTTGATCAGGAAACTTGTAATAAAGGAATCTCCTGCTGCCATAGTATCGACTGCATCTACCAGATAAGGTGACTGCTCATAAAGTTTACCGTCAATCCTGAGGAATGCTCCCTTTGAACCTCTGGTTGCCATAACAACATGTTTGCAGCCATATTCTTCAATACGTTTCATTTCCTCGATTATTTCTTCTTTTGGCATATCGCCACAGGAAATTGCAGCCATATCAATGTACGGGCAGACTTTTTTCAGATATTCCTCATCATATCTGTTTGAAAAATCAAATGATACAAATCCGGAAGCTTTGCGGATCTGCGGAAGTGATTCTTCCACATAGCTGAAAATACTTGTATGACACACATCATACTCTGCAATATAATCCAGCTCTATATCGGTAAGAAAATCTATAGGATGTTCTTTGCTTACTCCACCCTGATTGGAACCGATAAATACGCGGTCCCCATCATCAAGTCTTACCTCTGCATAACCATTCTCACCATGATAGAATCTGCAGTGTGAAACATCAATTCCCATATCTGAGATTGTTTTATAGACATGTTTCGCTGCCTCATCATCTCCAAATACACCCAAATATCCAACTTCAATTCCGGATAACCTGGCCAGTACTGCAATATTAAGAGCATTTCCACCTGGATACATGGTTTTAATATGCATATACTTGTCTACTACGTTATCTCCAAGTCCAAGAACCTTTATCATTCCAGCTCCTCCTGTTCAACGTTCATAACATATCTTGTATATACATTATATAACGTTATATATCTGGTTTCAACTACTTTTTCGCCTCGTATGTGTTTTTTGTCTATTTACAAAAATATTTACGTATATTTTTATGCATTATACACAATTATTCTTAAAAAACATATATTATCGAAGGTTATTCATCGCCAATAATCCTTGTCTTTTCGGCATTATTCTTTTAATTTTCACTAAAAAAAGTATGTTGCATCATTTAGAACCACATAATACAACATACTTTAATTGTTTATTTTATTTCAAAACTTTATACAGGGCATTAACGCTTTGCTGCACGGATTGCGTCGGATCCATATAATATCTGCCATCTGTAATTTCCAGAGACAAATATCCTTTATAATGATATCTGGAAAACTCCTCCAGGTATCCCTCCATATCCAGTATTCCGTCCCCCCATGCAAGATGTCCTCTGGGTGCTCCGTCAATAAAATGGACATGCACAAGCTGTTCACCAAGTGCCTGCAGATAATCAGCCGGTCGCTCTCCTGCCAGTGCCATTGGAATTGTATCGATCATTCCTCCAACACTGTCGTGTTTCAGTTCAGCCAGCATCTGAGTCAGCGTAGGCAGATTATATACCAGATTACTCTCATCTCTGCGTAGCACTTCCAAGGCAAGGGTAATACCATGTATCTTTGCCAGTTCTGCCAGATCATAAATTCCATCTCTGGCCCACTTCCACGCTTCTTCATGATTGCTCTCATCGAAAAATCCATATCCAGTTGTTACCAGCATTTTATCTGTGCCAAGTTCAGACGCAGCCCTTATATTATCTTCAAAGAATTTCAGACTTCTTCTTCTTGCTGCCTCTGACGGTGCTGCGAGATTCACAGGATATACGCACTGTTCCGGAGTAAGGCACACCAGCTTCAGTCCCCTGCTTTCAATCTGATGGCGTACTTCTTTCACTTCCTGGTAAGTCATGTCTTCTATATTAAAAAAAGGCATAGCTCCCCACAGTTCCACATTAGATACTTCATTACTGACCGCATCGTCCAGAAATTTATCCAGCGAAAAATATCTGTACTGGATATTCATCACAGAAAGCTGTGATTTTTGGATTGTTATCATATTTTTTCCCATTTCACACGTTCAGCTGAACTTATAAAAGTAAGATCATAATACTGAGGATTTATAATACTTTTGCAGCTGTGGATCACTTCTCCATGTGCATCCAGACATAGATCTTTCATCATAAGAAGGGCGTCGTTTTCATTTACATTAAGCAACTCCGCTTCTTCTTTTGTTGCATAACATATGGTAATTTTTCTTTTGCCTGCAACCACATAAATCCCATGCTGCTCCAGTATCTCATAAAGAGAGCCATCCAGATTAGCACCAAGAAGGAATGCGTATTTCTGAGAAAAATGATTCATTTCCAGAACTGTCGGTGTTCCATCACAAAAACGGAGACGACGCACCCTGATAACCATTTCTCCCTCTTCCAGATTCAGATTTCTCTGATCCACACCGGAAGCCTCTGAAAGATCTGCTGATAAAAGTCTGCTGCTGGGAACCTTTCCATCCAGACGGCAGCTCTCAGTAAATCCCATAAAAATACTTCCATCTCTTGTCAGCTTCTTGTCAGCTACAAAAGTTCCTATTCCCTGTTTTTTGATCAGGATTCCCTCTTCAACCAAAACCTCAATTGCTTTTCTTACCGTAATCCGACTGACATCGTATTCCTTACTGAATTCACCTTCAGTCATCAACCGGTCTCCGGATTTCAGTTCACCTGTCTGTATGCTTTCTTTAATTTCGTTTATCAGCTGTTGATACAATGCAACACTGGAATCTTTATTCAACTTTTTCATAAAAATCTCACTTTCATATCTTATGATGTATTAAGTCCAATTATACAAGTAATCAATACAAATATAACATACAATGATTCCAGTGTGCAAGGATATTTAATGTTACTGTTTACAGGTCAACTATTTAATTAGTAGTCAAGTCTTCTGTAATATCTTCTGATTGCAAGTGGGTGACGACGATTATGTTCCAGATGTGTAGATACTCTCTGGAATGCACTTCTCATAACGATCGGTGCCAGCATACCTCTGAATTCATCACTGATTCCCTGAAGTTCAAAATCTTTTGAATCAAATACTGTAACATTTGCACTGATTGTATTTACGAATTTTTCCACACGATCCATTTCCGGTCTGGTTTTGTCTTCTCCCTTGATCAGAATCACCGGAATATCTCTTTCGATCACTTCCAGAGTTCCATGGAAGAAGTTTGCAGCTGAAATCGGTCTTGTGCGCATCCACTGCATTTCTTCCATAATACACATACCATAGCAGGTAGCCCAGTCTTCCAGGTTTCCTGAACCTACCAGATAAGTCAGTGGTGAATCACAATATTTGTCTGCAAATTCTTTTGCTTTTTCATCAGATTTTTTATAAATGTTTACAACATTTTCCGGCATATTAACAATTTCTTTCATGAACTGGTCATATTTCGGGAACTGTCCTGCATTAGCCATAAAGCGAAGAGTTACTGTATACCAGAAATAATATTCACCGCCAACAGTACTGATCACATAATCACATTTTTCATACAGCGGGCTTCCTTCTTTTTCTACATATCCAATTACTTTCGCACCTACTTCATGGGCTTTATCTACTGCCTCCACTACTTCTTTTGTATCTCCGGAGATAGATGCAATGGCAACAATAGAATCTTTTCCGAAATGAGGATTACCAACCCAGTTAAAATCAGCTGCATTTTCAAGAATCAGCGGAATTGTAGATCCTGCATCTTTTACAATGTGTTCCATCTGTCCTGCATAAAGGATAGTTCCTCCGATTCCGATATAAAAGATATTTTTGAATCCTTCTTTGCAGATCTGGTCTACTACTTCCTGTGTCTTTGCTATAATGCCAACTCCGTTTTCGTGTTCTTTTCTGACTGCCTCTTCATTAAAATTAAACATTGTTCAATCCTCCTACGCTTTCGATTTTCGATTGTTTATTGATGTAACATATTGTATCATGACGTATTATATATTTCAACCATTTTTTGCTGTACTTTTTATTTTTATGCATATTGTATATGTTATATTTTCGCACTTTTAATACAACTTTCATATATTGTATTATGTATTTTCTCGTATGATATCTTAAAATCCTTCTATTTTTGAATTGTTCATTGACTCGCGTTTTAGGTTGTCATATAATATCTCTATCAATACATATATCAAGAAAATACGGATCATTAGGGAGGTATCTTATTATGACAAAAAAAGTCTACTCCGATATACTGAAAATGGCTGGCGCTATTTTGGGTGTATTTCTCTACGCCGCTGCTTTTCGTATCATCCTTGTTCCACTGAATCTGTACAGTGGTGGTTTCACCGGTATTTCTCAGGTACTTATGACTTTACTGGAAAAAATATTTCATATTACATTTCCTACAGGAATTGATTTTACCGGTATTTTTCTCTGGATACTCAATATTCCTCTTTTCTTTCTTGCCTGGAAAACAGTCAGCCGCACATTTTTTTTAAAAACAGTATGCACTGTTTTTTTACAGTCTTTCTTCATGGCTGTAATCCCGGCAGCACAGACTCCGGTTGTTTCTGATAAGCTGGTATGTTGCCTTGTTGGCGGAGCTGTTTCGGGATTTGGCGTAGGACTCACTCTGAAATGCGGCAGTTCCGGTGGTGGTACAGATATTGTAGGTATTTACTGTTCAAAGAAATTCCCTGATTTCAGCGTTGGAAAACTCACGCTTCTGGTCAATGCAGCTATTTATTCTTTCGGAGCATTGAATAACAGTCTGGAGACAGCTATTTATTCTATTATTTTCTGTTATGCTGCCAGCGTTATGATGGATAAAATCCATTATCAGAATATTATGACAAATGCCTTTATCATAACAAAGACCAACCCCAATCTTATAGGAAATCAGATCATTTCTGATCTTAATCGCAGCTATACTACCTGGACGGGAGAAAGCGGCTATAAAAAGGAACCTATTCAGGTAATTATGACTATTATTTCCAAATATGAAAGTCAGCAGCTGAAACAGATTGTAGCTTCTGAAGACCCTGACGCATTTATTACATACACCGATCATCTGGAGATCATTGGTAATTTTGAAAAACGTTTTGATGCCTGAAAAGAATTGTGAAAGAGGGCTAGTACTGTATCCGGTTAGTAACAATACTTTACAGTACTGAAAAAATTTGCTATACTCCATCAAAAACGGTATTGGAGGACGCAGTTATGCCACGCTACATTGTCACGCTGACAAACGATGAAATACAGGAGCTGAAAGCAATAATACAAAAAGGCGGAAAGGGCTACCGCATAAAGCATGCACAGATACTGCTAAAGTTGGACCAGAAGCCTGAAAACAAGGCATGGACATATGACCGCATCAAAGATGCGTATGGAGCCGCCCGTTCCACCATTGCAGGTATTGCGCAACGGTTTGTCATGGGAGGGATGGAGGCAGCCCTTGGGCGGAAGGTACAAGAAAACCGCCGTCGCAAGGTGACGGGCGATGTGGAAGCCAGGATATGTGCCATAGCCTGTTCGGAACCGCCGGAAGGAGCCTCACGCTGGACTATGCAGGCAATCGCGGATGAACTGATCCGCCTGGAAGTGGTCGATTACATTACGGACAGTACCGTCTGCGAGGTTATGAAAAAAACGAAATCAAGCCGTGGCTCGTAAAGGAATGGTGCATTCCGGAAGCAGACGCCGAGTTCGTAGCGAAGATGGAGGACGTGCTGGAGGTATATCAGCGCCCGTATGACCCTCTCCGTCCTGTCGTCTGCATAGATGAAACGAACAAACAGCTCATAAAGGAAACACGTATTCCCTGTGAACCAGGCCACCCTGATACAAGAAAGTCCCCAACCACTGCTTATTTCTTTTCACAATTGAAGCAGGAGACTACTTGGTTCGATTAGAGTATCTACATTTTAATCCTTGTTACTGCAGAATTATTACTGTATACCTTTTTACCATCAATTGTTTTGTAAGCACGAACAACATAATAATAGTTCTTTTTGCGTTTTAATCCTTTATCTATGTAATAATTTCTTCTTCTCGTTATTGTTGCAACCTTCTTATAACTGCCTCCATAATTCTTTCTAAATAACTCATATCCCGTAACATTTCCAAGATTTTTCCATATTATTTTAGCTTTTGTGGAAGAAACTTTTCGTATTTTAGTTATCTTTGCAGAATTTAAAAGTTTTCCCTGGACTGTTAATGAATACGGATGTTTTTCTGAATTAGAATTATAAAGTTCCATTAGACGAATATAATATTCTCCTGCATTACAAGTACTCCGCAGAATTGTACTATTCTGTTTTTTAGATCTGTTATATAACCAATCATTACTATCCATCAGATAATTTCCCCGGCTATTATATAGCGACACTGAAACACCTTGTGTTCCTTTCATAGTTACTGTAATAGTGATATTCATTTTTACCGGAGCCTTAAAATAAAAGTATTCTTCATAGCTATCCCATGGATCCATGAGAGTCGGGGGCTGATTATTCCGTGCCACTCCTTTGATCGTACTATTGATCTTTACCTTCTTTGCACTCTCCATCCAGCTATAACTATCAGCCTGTACCAGCGTTCCAGAAACCATAAGTAGACTAACTACCATTACTACTAATACTATAAAACTACATTTTCTTTTCATCCTTGAATACATAAAATCTCTCCTCCTTTTCTCAATTTACTCTCTTACCACATTGTCCACAGAATCTGAGACACCTCTCTTCCACATTGCAAACATCTTTTTATTTTATCCATCTTCTCTTCCCCCCTAATACCTAATACAATGAATTTTTGTAACTTTAATTTTACCATACTTTTTTCTTTTTTTTAGCCATTTGTATAAACAGACATAGTAAAGTACATAATTAACCATTTATTATTTCTACAAGCATCAGTTTTTTTAATTTTTCATTTCATTTGTCATAGATTTTTTGCTTAAATATTCACTATCAATTGAAAAATTGTGTTATAATACTTTCAAAATCACTTATTTCAAGGAGAGATTCCTATGCTGAAACTCGCAATATGTGAAGATAATGACATTCAACGCAGGCAAATTCATACATTATCCTGTTCTTCTCTTGAAATTCCAGTCGAAATTGATACCTTTTCTTCGGCCACTGATTTTCTCAATCAAATTTCCAATGAGCAATGTCCTTATCATATTATTCTCATGGATATTGAACTTGGATCTGAATCTGTGTCTGGAATCAAACTTGCTCAGAGAATCAATTTATTAAATCCGAATACACAGATAATTTTTATCAGCCAATATCTGCAATATGCATCTTCTGTTTATGAAACAGATCATATTTATTTTGTTTATAAACAGCAAATGGAAGAATATCTTCCTAAAGCACTTTCTGCTTCCTGCCGCAAACTGAATAAACTCCGTCAACAGTATTTTTGTTTTAATTATCAGTCCCGAGATTACCGTCTCCTTCGATCCGATATTTTTTATATGGAACGAAAACTACGAAATACTGAAATACATACCAAATCACAGATTTACTATTGTCGTGAAAAAATTCCGATTCTTATCGAACAATTAAAACCTGATTTTTGTATATGTCATAAAAGTTTTGCGGTCAACATAAATACCATACATACTTTCAGCCATGCTGGCATTGAACTTTCTGATGGAACCCATATTCCTGTAAGCCGAAACTATTACCAGGCAACTAAAGATGCCTTTGCACAATTGTTACTCCGAAATTCAAGTGAGGTTCTGTAATGTTAAAAAACCTGTTATTTGCAATGCTTATTGCTGCATATCATTCAACTATGCCTGTATATTGTTTCATGCAGCTTTTTCCCAGACGAATAAATTCAAAAGCGAAAGCTTTTGTCCATATTTTAGTTTGTTTTGTTTTACTGTCTTCTTTTCATATGATCAAAATATATGGGCACAATAACGAAATGACGATGTTAACACAAATAGTCATGTTTCTGAATCTTTTTTCTTTATTCAGAGGCTCCATTAAAAAAAAGCTGATAGCTTACTTTATCATTCTTTTTACCAGTATATTAACTGAACTTCTGGCACTGATATTTACATACAAATTTACAACCGGTTTATTCACCAGCATACATATACTGCAATAAATATTTATTCTTTATGCACTTTCCATGAAAAACTGATCATACAATTGCTCATTTTTTCTTTTGCTTATCTATTTTATAAAAATGTTTTCTCTCTTTTACGGGAATGTATAAATTATCTGAAGTTTACTTTACTGCTGTTTATTATTCTTCCTATTTTCCTGCCCCTGATTGCAACAGAATTCCTACAGCATTATAAATTCAGTAACCAGTTTATTCCTGTTATTTTATATATCACTTGCTGCTGTATAAGTTTTCTTTTATTTATACATGGTCTTAAATCCTTAGAACAAGAGCAGATAAATTTCAAACAAAATCTCCATAAAATGGAATTACTGAAAAAACAAATGGAAGTATCAGAAGAAATGAAACAAGAATACATTAAAATCCGCAAATGGAATCATGATATAGAAAACCATCTGTTTTCGTTAGCTTATCTTATAGATATGAAAAAAACAGATGCAGCAGAAAAATATTGTAATTCTGTGTTAAGCAATAACATAGACCATAATAATCATACATCAGTCTGTAAATCACTCAATCAGGAGGATTCTATATTATGACTTTTAAACAAAAAATAGTTTTTATTATATCTTTAGCTTTTTTTCAGATATTTTATCTTCTGTCTAATTATACCGGACAATATTTGAATTCATTTTTTTTACTGACCTGCCTGACTGCAGCTATCTTATGTTACAATTTATATCAGCTTTTAATGCAGCTTTTTACAAGCGAAAAAGTAGAGACCGAGCTTAATCTGTTAAAAAAGCAACAACTTTTAAACTCTGAACATCTGTTATTAATGAATCAACAGGAAGCCACCTCACTTAAAGCCCAGAAACAATTTTCAGAAAATCTCCATTCAATACAAAAACTTCTGCATGAAAATGATTGCGAAAATGCTCAGAAACTCGTTTACGAGGTCCTTGAAGCTTTCCAGCGTGACCGCTTTCATCCTTATTGCGAAGATAATCTTATTCTTGCCATTCTGGAATCCAAACGACTGTTTGCCCAGCATTTAGGTATCCATACAGACTACAAGATTTTTCTTCTTGAAAAATCAAATATTCAGTCCTCAGATTTATGCAGTGTTTTATTTAACATATTAGATAATGCTATTGAAGCATGCCGTTCTTCTGAATCTTCGGAACCATATCTTTCCCTGTCCTTGACAACCTCTAAAGGATTTATTTCTATCCTGGTTAAAAATAGTAAAAATCCGCAAACAGTATTTGATCATACTACTACAAAAAAAGATTCTTTTAATCACGGATTAGGACTTTCTATTATTGAAGATATCTGCCACAAGTATGACGGAAGCTGGCAATGGCATGACTATGGAAACACTTTTGAATCTGTCATTCTTTTGCGCTATTAATAAAACATCTATTTATTTTTCCTGTATTGTTGACGCTTTAATATTATCTGATTATTTCGCATGTATAGCCGTTATTATATTTCTTTTTTAATTTATTTTTATTGTTTTTCAAATTTAGTATTGACAATATCTATTTTATCTGTTATAGTTTAATCATCAAATAAAACAAACGGAAAACAAAAAACTAAATCAAAAAGGAGCGTGAACCCACCGAAAACATAACTTACTTCCCATAATCTAAGAAAGAGAGGTACAGTCCACCAGAAGATTTAACGATTTTCCATCATAATTAAAACAAGGAGGTACGGACCACCGAGAACGTAAATTTTAATTCCGTATAAGTTTTAAATCTAAGAAATGAGAGGTATATTCCATTGGATAATGAAAATTAAAAGAGTCATCGGCAGAAGAAATCAATCGCTGATGGCTCTTATTTTTTGCTTATTTTGACCTCTATCTCACAGACATGATCTCATGATCTTCTGCTTTCATATCTTCTTCTTCGTGTTCATAAACATATTAATAACTCCATTTTCTCTGAGGTTCCCATGAAACAAAAACACATCTACCGTCTTATTTTTTTCTTTGTCATGGCTTTTGCTCTTGGCAGTCTTGCAGGAAAGATCTATTCTCATTTTACTTCCAACCCACGATCCGATCCGAATTCTGCCAAAAGCAGCCAGACCTCTTCTGCTTCTATGACATTCCAAAATGAAAACTGGGGGCTCGGTTTTCAGGAAGAAGGCAAACGGCCCACAGGAAATGCTTCTATGGAAGAATTAAAAAAATACAATGCCTGGTATGCAGCCGATACCGATGAAAAAAAAATCTATCTTACCTTTGACGCAGGCTATGACAATGGAAATATGCCTTCTCTTCTGAACGCCTTACATAAGCATCAGGTACATGCCACATTTTTTGTTGTGGGGACTCTGATCCGTGAAAAACCGGAACTGATCCGTGAGATCGTAGATGCAGGCCATACCATAGGCAACCACACCATGACACACCCGGATATGTCCGGCATCTCCACAAAGGAAGCCTTTCAGAAGCAGCTTGAAGATGTGGAGGTTCTTTATAAGGAAGCCACCGGAAAAGAAATGACAAAATTTTATCGCCCGCCCCAGGGCATTTACAACGTGGAAAATTTAGAGATGGCAAAAGAGATGGGATACCACACCTTTTTCTGGAGTCTGGCTTATGTGGACTGGTATCAGGATAAGCAGCCTTCGAAAGAAGAAGCTTTTGAAAAACTTCTGGGACGGATCCATCCGGGTGCCATCGTGCTGTTGCACAGCACCTCTTCCACCAATGCTTCCATTCTGGATGAGCTGCTGACAAAATGGGAAGAGATGGGATATATCTTTGGAACATTAGAAGAACTTGTGGCATCGGGATCCGCCTGAAGAAAAGTCGCACATGATCCATGCATTCTCAGTGCCATCAACACGGTTCTTCCCGCTTTTTGGATTCTCCAGATAAGCACACAAAAAATCTGCCCCGGGACTATGTTCTCATATGTTCCGGAGCAGATTTTTCTGTGCTATTGATTTCAGAAAGTGTTCTTCTTATTTAATTGTCTTATTTACTGGACAGCCTTGAATGCCTCATCAAGATCCTGGATGATATCATCGATATTCTCAGTTCCGATGGAAAGACGGATCGTGTTTGGCTTGATTCCCTGATCAAGAAGCTCTTCCTCTGTGCACTGGCTGTGTGTTGTAGTAGCCGGATGGATAACAAGGGATTTCACATCTGCAACGTTTGCAAGAAGTGAGAACAGTTCAAGGTTATCAATGAAATCCTTTGCCTTCTGTGCATCTCCCTTGATCTCGAATGTAAAGATGGAACCGCCGCCGTTAGGGAAATATTTCTTATAAAGTTCCTGCTGGCTTGGATCTGTGGATACAGACGGATGATGAACCTTCTCTACCTGCGGATGATCATTCAGATACTGTACAACCTTCAGTGCGTTCTCAACATGACGCTCTACACGGAGAGACAGTGTCTCAAGTCCCTGAAGGAAGATAAAGGAGCTCACCGGAGAAATTGTTGCTCCTGTGTCACGAAGAAGGATCGCACGGATCTTTGTAACAAATGCAGCCGGTCCGCATGCTTTTGTGAAGCTTACGCCATGATAGCTTGGGTTTGGCTCTGTAAGAGATGCAAATTTGCCGGATGCCTCCCAGTCAAACTTACCACTCTCTACGATCACACCACCGATAGTAGTTCCGTGGCCACCGATGAATTTTGTTGCGGAATGAACAACGATATCTGCGCCGTACTCAATTGGTCTTACGAGGTATGGTGTTGCAAATGTATTATCTACAACAAGCGGAATTTTATGTTTGTGAGCGATTTTTGCAAGAGCCTCAATATCTACAACATCAGAATTTGGGTTTCCAAGAGTCTCAATATAAACAGCTTTTGTGTTCTCCTGGATCGCATTCTCCACTTCCTCGAGATTGAATACATCAACAAATGTTGTTGTGATTCCGTATGCCGGAAGCGTATGCTCCAGAAGGTTTGTTGTACCGCCGTAAATATTTTTGGCTGCTACAATGTGATCTCCCTGCTGTGCAAGATTCTCGATCGTGTATGTGATAGCTGCTGCACCGGATGCTACTGCAAGTGCTGCAGAACCACCCTCAAGTGCTGCGATCCTCTTCTCGAATACGTCCTCTGTCGGGTTTGTAAGACGTCCGTAAATGTTACCGGCATCTGCAAGTCCGAAACGTGCTGCTGCATGATCGCAGTTGCGGAATACATAGGAAGATGTCTGGTAGATTGGTACTGCTCTTGCATCTGTAACCGGATCCGGCTGTTCCTGTCCTACGTGAAGCTGTAATGTCTCAAATTTGAATTTTCTCTGATCTCTTGTAATTTTGCTCATGTGTCTGTCCTCTTTTCTTTTATTGTTATATTCGGTAAAATAGTAATTTCTTATCTTATGATCATCTGCTTATCAGCGACAACAACACATTCGCTTTTCTTCGATAAACACCCTTGTTGACTTCTGTAAAACCTTCATGATTTCCTCCTGATCATCACGTTGCTCACCTTGTTTTGTGTGCTCCGTTTTTTGATGATGCAATCATATCACCCTTTTCCTAGTATGTCAATGGGGTTTATCTATTTAGGTTCTCACCTTTATTTATGACTGGCTATAGATTTTATTTATAACGCCACCGCCTACAACCTCATCTCCGTCATACATCACCACAGCCTGGCCTTTTGTGATGGCTCTCTGCGGTTCATCAAATTTCACATGAAGGATGCCATCCGGTGTCTGCCATGCAGTGGCAGGCTGCTCTTTGTGACGGTAACGGATCTTGGCAGTCACTCTTTTCGGCTCAGTTAAGCTGTCCACAGAAATCAGGTTTACATTGTCTGCCTCCAGTTCACTGCTGAAAAGATCTTCGTTGTCCCCGAGAACTACCGTATTGGTCTTCGGAGAGATCTCACAGACATAAAGACGGCTGGCCGCCGGAATGCCAAGGCCGCGGCGCTGGCCGATCGTGTAATGGATGATTCCCTTATGGCGTCCGATATAGTTTCCATCTTTATCTACAAAATCACCCTCCGGTGTTTTTTTGCCTGTGTACTTCTCAATAAATTTCGCATAGTCGCCGTCCGGCACAAAGCAGATATCCTGACTGTCATGCTTTCTGGCATTGATAAAGCCATGTTTTTCGGCAATGACACGAACCTGGTCCTTCCGGAGACCTCCAAGCGGAAGCTTTACATGTGCCAGCTGTTCCTGGGTCAGCATATAGAGAACGTATGACTGATCCTTTGTATCGTCCACTGCTTTTTTCAGAAGGTAGCGGTCCCGTTTCTCATCGTACTCCACTCTTGCATAATGTCCGGTTACAATATAATCGTAGCCAATCTCCTGCATGCGGTGAAACATTTTATCAAATTTCAGATATCGGTTACAGTCGATACATGGATTAGGGGTGCAGCCGTTTTCGTAGGCATCTACAAACCTGTCCATAACCTCTGTATGGAAATCTGCGGTAAAATTAAACACGTAGTAAGGCATATCCATCTGATAGGCTACGCTTCTGGCATCCTCAACATCATCCAGGGAACAGCAGGTCTTTTCCCTGTGGACACCGATATCTTCGTTGTTGTAAAGTTTCATGGTAGCGCCGATGCACTCGTCACCGGATTCCTTTGTCAAAAGAGCTGCCACGGAGCTGTCTACACCGCCGCTCATTGCTATGATCGCTTTTTTCATTTATATCTTAACCTTTCCTGATGATTGATGATTTCTCAGCTTTGCAGTATGTATTCTCTTACGGTTACTGCAATTTCGCATTTATTATAATATGGCAGTTATTCTTTGTCCACGATTTTTCACCCGGAACCTTTGCTTTGCTTCTTTCCTGCAGGCTCTCTTTGGTATATAATAGAAAATATTTTTCAGAAAAGGATGTGACTATATGAAGCTTTCCCTGTTTTCCACGCTGCAAGGATATCGGAAGGAATACCTTCCCAAAGATATTTTCTCCGGCATCATCATGGCAGCTGTTTCCATCCCTATCTCCATGGGATATGCCCAGATTTCCGGGATCCCGGCGGTATACGGACTGTACGGTTCTGTTCTGCCGATCCTTTTGTTTGCTCTATTTTCCACTTCAAGACAGTTTATCTTCGGAGTTGATGCGGCACCTGCTGCCATTGTAGGTGGTGCACTGTCCACTCTTGGCATTGCTGCAGAGTCAGAAGCTGCCATGGATTATGTTCCTGCCATCGCACTTTTTGCAGGTCTGTGGCTGTTTATCTTCTTTCTGCTTCACGCAGATAAGATCGTGGACTTTATCTCCACACCTGTTATGGGCGGTTTTATCAGCGGTATCGCAGTTACCATCATCCTGATGCAGATCCCGAAACTTATGGGAAGTCCTGCAGGATCCGGAGAGCTCCTGGAACTGGCAGAGCATATCTTCGCTGCTGCCAAAAATATCAGCTGGCTTTCCCTCTTCATGGGGCTTGGTGCTCTGGTGCTGATCCGCACATTTAAAAAGCTGGCGCCGAAATTCCCCATGGCTATCGTTATTATGGCTCTGGGTGTTCTTTCCACCGTTGTTTTTCATGTGGACGAAAAAGGCATAGTCCTCCTGCAGTCTGTAGAACGTGGACTTCCCTCCCTGGTGATCCCGGATTTCGGAAATGTTGATCTGACTCAGGCGGCAGGCCGCGGTCTTATGGTTGCTGTTGTCATTATGGCAGAAACTCTTCTTGCAGAGAATACCTTTGCGTTCCGCAATGATTATAAGCTGAACGACCGTCAGGAAATCCTGGCCTGTGCCGCCGGAAATATTGCTGCCGCCGCAGTAGGCTGCTGCCCGGTAAACGGCAGTATCTCCCGCACCTCCCTCAATGAACAGTACGGTGGAAAATCTCAGGCTGTTTCCATCACTGCCGGGATCACCATGGCTCTGATCCTTCTTTTCGGCACCGGTTTTATCGGATATCTTCCGGTTCCTGTACTGACAGCCATTGTGATCTCTGCTCTGATGGATGTGGTGGAAACCCATCTGGCTGTACGTCTTTTCAAAGTAAGCCGTACAGAATTCTACATCTTCATGGCTGCCGGTTTCAGTGTGCTCTGTCTTGGAACCATTTATGGGGTTATCATTGGTATCCTGCTCTCTTTCGTAGCTGTGATCCTGAAGGCTACCAACCCGCCGCGCTCCTTCCGTGGTATGATCCCTGGAAGAGATTCTTATTTTGATCTGTCCAAAAACCGTTTCGCCTACCCTATTAAGGGCGTTGTGATCTACCGTTTCAGTGAAAACCTGTTTTTTGCAAATATAAAGATTTTTCAGGAAGATATTGAGAACAGCATCCGAAAAGACACCAGGGTAGTGATCATAGATGCCAGTGCTATCAACAGCATTGATGTCACAGCAGCAGACCGTCTGGATGCCATCTCCGCAAGCCTGAAAAAACGTGGGATCCGTTTTTACCTCACAGAGCATTCCACCCAGATCAATGACCAGCTGCGTCAGTTCGGCATCGGTCATATGATCAAGGACGGTATGGTCCGCCGTACCATTCTTGCTGCTCTCCATGACGCAGGGATCGAAGCCCCTTATGAACTGGATGTTCCAAAGGAAGACGAGACAAAGCTTCTGCGCCGCAGTATCGCTTTTCTTCCGGCAGAGGAAGAAAATACCCTGGAAGAGTTCGCCTGGGCTTTTGGTGATGATGCAGTAAAAGAGATCGAAGAATCTGTCCATCACATTATTGAACAGCTGCACCAGATCCCGGATATCCAACGTCTCTCCGAAGAAGGTCTGGAAGAGCTTCTGGATAACTGGCATGGGCTGGGTGTTCTGGATGAGGATGAACTGCTTCGAAGAATTGAATTACATATGGATGAGCTGCCTGAGGAATTAACTTCCGACCGGAAACTGATCCTTCAGCTTCTGGAAAAGCGCCGTGGCAAGCTGAAAGAAAAAATCCTTGCCGAGCATCCGGAAGTCCTGGAACGACTGGAACAGCGCCGGAAAAAGCTGGAGGAACGGCTGAAAAAGCAGAATCCGGAAGCTGTTCAGAAATGGAAGCACTGGAAGGAAGAGCATCTCAAAGACTGATTTCTGCATACATCCCCTTTCCAGGTCCATGATCAGATTGCAGGGTTTCCTGCATATTTCTCACAGATATTGATAAAATCCTGCATCACGGCAGAAGGCCTGCGATCCTTTTTCCAGGCAAGAAGGATCCTGGTCTTCAGCTTCTCTTCTTCAATGATGCGGATCGGAAGATCTGTACAGAGATCTTCCATGGATCTTGGAAAAACGGCGGTTGCAAGACCTTCCTGCACCCAGAGCATGGCGTCTCTGGGATCATCGCAGACACAGAAAATATCCGGCTGGAGATTTTTTTCTCCAAAAGCTTTCATCAGAAATTCTTCGTACCGCCGGTAAATAATGAGAGGGCATCCGGTCAGCTCTTTAAGGCTGATGCCCTCTTTTTTTGTCTCATTTTCCGGGATCTCCGGAGGAAGGACCGCGATCATGGGTTCCTCATCCAGCTCCAGATAATTTAAACCTTCCAGCTTGATAGGTGTACGCACTACCGAAACATCAATGATCCCATCCATCAGATAATTCAGAAGTGTAAAGGTGATCGCATCCCTTACCTCAAAGTTTACATCACAATTTTCTCTGGAAAATCTGGAAATATAAGGCATAATGGTGGTCACTGTGGTTGGCGTGATCCCGATACGTAAAACCTGTTTTTTCCCTGCTTTGGATACTTCCAGTTCTGTGGAACGAACGTAGCTCAAAATGTTCTCTGTTCTGTCATAAAGAAGCTTTCCGGCTTCTGTCAGTGTCACGCCTGCCCTGGTCCGCTCAAAAAGCTTCACCTTCAGCTCTGCTTCCAGCTGCTTGATCTGATAGCTCAGCGGCGGCTGGGACATGTTCAGTCTCCTTGCGGCTTCATTGATGCTTCCTGTTGCTGCGATCTCATGAAAATATTCCAGCTGTCTGATTTCCATATATAAATCCTTCTTTCTTTATCTGGTATATAACACAGGCAAAACCCATCTACTGCTTATTGCTTTTCGCTGTCCCACAGAGTACTTTCTTAATTCGGTTAAGAAATACTATAACTGCAATACTTTGTAAATACTATGAATATCTTTCCCACGCAATTATCCGAAAAACCATACTTCTATCATCCCACAGATTTCCGTCCCAGGCAATAGCAAAATTATATTATCATACATTAAAAACAATATTATACGTATTATCTCCATAGGAGTATAATAACAGAGGTTTATTATAGAAAAATAAGGAAACGGAGGAAGAAAAAGAAATGCGAACACTCGCAAAATATCTTCGAAATTACAAAAAAGAAAGCGTTCTGGCTCCTTTTTTCAAGTTTCTGGAAGTTGTATTTGATCTGCTGGTGCCTGTCGTCATCGCCCAGATCATCGATGTGGGAATTGCAAATAATGACCACGGCTATATCGTTCAGAAGTTTTTTATTCTGATACTGATGGCTGCTGCAGGACTTGCAGTCAGCATTACTGCACAGTTTTTTGCTGCAAAAGCCAGCGTAGGCTTTGCCACAGAAGTGCGTCAGGCTGTATTTGACCATATCCAGAAGCTTTCCTATACGGAGCTGGACACCCTTGGCACTGACACGCTGATCACCCGTCTTACAGACGATGTCAATCAGGTACAGAACGGAGTAAACATGGGACTCCGTCTTCTTCTTCGAAGCCCGTTTATTGTTCTAGGCTCTATGGTAATGGCTTTTACCATCAATGTGCGCTGTGCACTGATCTTCGCTGTTGCCATTCCGGTACTGTTCCTGGTTGTCTTTGTGATCATGTTTTTAAGTATCCCGCTTTTCAAAAAAGTACAGGGACGTCTGGATTCCGTCACCCGTCTTACCAGAGAAAACCTGACCGGTGTCCGTGTGATCCGTGCATTTTGCCGTGAAGCTGATGCCGTTGCGGAGTTTGACGAAAGCAATCTTGCACTTACCAGACTGAACGAATTTGTCGGAAAAATCTCTGCACTTTTAAATCCTGCAACTTATGTACTGATCAATATCGCAACAGTAATCCTGATCCGGACTGCAGGTGTACAGGTAAACCTCGGAAACATGCAGCAGGGTGAAATAGTTGCTCTTTACAACTATATGGCACAGATGATCGTAGAACTGATCAAGCTTGCGTCCCTGATCATCACCCTGAACAAATCCATGGCCTGTGCGGAGCGCGTTGCCGGAATCCTGAAGGTCGATTCCACCATGACTTACCCGGACAAAGCTTCCTTACCGACTGCGGAAAACAGTGACTATGCAGTTGCCTTTGACCATGTGAGTTTCTCCTATTCAGGAACCGGCGCACCTAGCCTTTCTGATATCACTTTTTCCGCAAAAAAAGGCTCTACAATCGGAATCATCGGCGGTACCGGAAGCGGTAAATCCACTCTTGTGGATCTGATTGCCCGTTTCTACGACGCAACCTCCGGAGTCATTACCCTCGACGGTCAGAATGTACAGACCTATTCCAGGCAGGAACTCAGGGAAAAAATCGGCGTAGTTCCTCAAAAAGCAGCACTTTTCCAGGGAACCATCCGCGATAACTTAAGCTGGGGACGGGAAGATGCCACGGACGAAGAAATGTGGGAAGCACTTACCACCGCTCAGGCTCGTGAAATCGTAGAGAAAAAGGACGGTCAGCTGGATTTCCGTCTGGAACAGAACGGCCGGAATCTTTCCGGTGGCCAGCGTCAGAGACTTACCATTGCCCGCGCCCTTGTGAAAAAGCCAGAGATTCTGATCCTGGATGACAGTGCCAGTGCTCTTGACTTTGCCACAGATGCGGCACTTCGGAAATCCCTTCACCAGCTTGGTGGAAACACCACCACCTTCCTGGTATCCCAGAGAGCAGCCAGCATCCGCCAGGCCGATCTGATCCTGGTACTGGACGATGGTCAGCTTGCCGGAAAAGGAACCCATCAGGAACTGATCTCTACCTGCGAAACCTACCGTGAGATCTTTTTCTCACAGTTCCCGGAAGAGCGTACCAAATATGAAAAAGCGACTGGAAAGGAGGTCCTGGCATGAGTAAAACAGATACAACCGCCAAAAACAGCATGGCAACCTTTTTCAAGGTACTACGTTTCATTGGAAAATACCGTTTTCTTCTCGTATTAAGTGTGATCCTGGCAGCAGTCACTGTAATTTTGCAGCTGTATGTTCCCGTACTTTTTGGTTATGCCATTGATGAGGTCGTTGCTGCCCACGAAGTTGATTTTACAAGAATGGGATTCTATCTTTCCCGTATTCTTGTCATGATCGTATTTTCCGGTATTGCCACCTGGATCATGAGTGTCATCAACAACCGTATGACCTACCGCACAGTACAGGATATCCGTGCAAGATCCATCCGCCATATCCAGAAGCTTCCTCTGTCCTACCTGGACGGACACAGCACCGGTGATATCATCAGCCGTGTCATCGCAGATACGGATATTCTTTCCGATGGTATGCTCCTTGGATTTACACAGCTGTTTTCCGGTGTCATCACCATCATCGGAACCCTGCTCTTCATGTTCTCCAAAAATGTGTGGATTACTCTGATGATCATTGTCCTGACACCTGTAAGCTTTTTTGTGGCGAAATTCATCTCCTCCCATTCCTTCCAGATGTTCCGTGCGCAGAGTGATGCCCGTGGACGTCAGACTGCACTGATCGAGGAAATGATCGGAAATCAAAAAGTGGTTCAGGCCTTTGGTTACGAAAATCGTTCTTCCGAACGTTTTGCTGCGATCAATGAAGAACTCCGTGATGCCAGCCAGAAGGCTGTTTTTTACAGCAGCCTCACCAACCCGTCCACACGATGTGTCAACAACATCATTTACGCAGGTGTAGCTCTTGCAGGTGCATTCCTGATCCCGGGCGGTCATCTGACTGTTGGTGGACTTTCCGTACTGCTGGCTTATGCAAACCAGTATATGAAGCCCTTCAACGATATCAGCTCCGTGATCACAGAGCTTCAGAACGCTCTGGCCTGCGCTACCAGGATCTTTGATCTTCTGGAGGAAGAGCCGGAAAGCCTGGATCCGACCGGAGCTCTTGTCGATGTAAAAGGTGCAGTGGATATCCGGAATGTTTCCTTCCGCTACGAAGCGGACAAACCTCTCATTAAAAACTTTAATCTTCATACAGAACCAGGCAGACGTATTGCCATCGTAGGCCCTACCGGTTGTGGCAAGACAACTTTTATCAACTTGCTGATGCGGTTCTATGACGTCACCGGTGGAAGTATTTCCGTGGACGGAACCCCCATCACCGATGTTTCCAGACATGCCCTCCGCGGAAGCTATGGCATGGTTCTCCAGGATACCTGGATCAAGCATGGAACTGTCCGTGACAACATCTGTATCGGAAAGCCGGATTCTTCTGATGAGGACGTGATCCAGGCAGCTAAAATGTCCCACAGCTGGGAATTTATCCGCCGTCTTCCAAATGGCCTGGATACCATTCTTTATGAAGACAGCTTAAGCCAGGGACAAAAGCAGCTTCTCTGCATCACCCGTGTCATGCTGTGTCTGCCGCCGATGCTGATCCTTGACGAGGCAACCTCCAGTATTGATACCCGAACAGAAATGCTGATCCAGGAGGCCTTTGACCGGATGATGCAGGGACGAACAAGCTTTATCGTTGCACACCGTCTTTCTACCATCCGCAATGCAGATGAGATTCTTGTCATGAAAAACGGAAGCATCATCGAACAGGGAAGCCATGAAGAGCTTATGGCAAAAGGCGGATTCTATCAGAATCTTTATAACAGCCAGTTTGTGAAGGTTTCTGAATAATATAAGCTGATTTTAACCGAATCAGGCAACTGGCTAAATGCGGATCGCAAATATCCGCCTGACTTAAAATTCTCCGGAACACAGATTTTCTGTACCGGAGAATTTTTTTATACTGTATCAATGATATAAAAAAAATAAACATCTCCATATGATATCTATTTTGATATCCAGGATGATGTCTATTTTTATAAAACTATATTCAGATCTTTTTATATTTTGTCCGAAGAAGCCATTTCTGATCGATCACTTTCAGTTCTTCTCCAAAACGGATGTGAAGCCTTACAGAACCCGGAAGCTGCTCTACATGCTCAATATTTCCGGTTCCGAATTTCGGATGACTGACATCCTCTCCGATCTCATAGCGTACAATACTGTTCTGAGTACTCCTGTGCTGCTGCTCTCTTCTGTAAGTATCCCGCACCGTTACAGTACGGTCATGGATCGGGCTTCGGAGTTTTTTCTCATAGTTGTATTTCATCAGAGCTTCCCCTGCCTTATAATATGGCGTTGGTGCCGCACCAGTCAGGGAACAGCAGTATTTCCAGGCACTTCCGTGGGTTCCGTGCTGCCACTGATACTCTGAGGGAATGTGAAAATTATACTGCATATAGTGAGCATATTCATGTTTGTAAAGATCCAGCCGGTCTTCTTTTTTCAGAGGATTTTTTACCGCATAGCCGATAAACAGCAGAGAAAAATGGAAATGCTCTTTTTCGTGGCAGCTGCCTCTTGTATAAGATCCCAGCAGATCCGGCTCCATGCCAAAAGTTATAGGGATCTTTGCTCCGTTAAGATGAAATTTTTTATCGAATTCTGCATAGAGACTTCGGATCTGAGCTGTAAGTATTGGGATTTCTTTCTGCAGGGCCTGTGAAAGTGTCTGATCGATCATTGTATCTGCAACTCCTTATCGTCACCTTTTGCAAATTTATAAAATGAACAATCGCTACTATATCATTTTTCGGAAAAAATGTAAACACCTGAAAAAAATTACTGATCCAGTTCTTTCCTCACATCCGGGAACATTTCCACACAACGTTTCAGGATTCCCTGCATGTAGGCAATGGCAATTCCGTAATTGGTGATAGGAATCTCCTGATCCAATGCACATTTCTGACGGTAACGCATTTCTCTCTCATTAAGCATACATCCGCCACAATGCACGATCAGACTGTACTTCGTCACATCCTCCGGGAAATCTCTTCCGGAGGAATACTCAAATTCCAGCTCTTTCCCCGTATAATTACGGATCCAGCGTGGAAGCTTGACTGTTCCGATATCATCACACTGCCTGTGGTGGGTACATCCCTCTGAGATCAGGATCTTGTCACCGTCTTTCAGCCGGTCCAGTGCTGCTGCCCCAGCTGCCGCTGTCTTTAGATTTCCTTTAAATCTGGCAAACAGAATAGAGAATGAAGTAAGCCAGATGTCTTCTGGAGTTTCTTCACTGACTCTGGCAAAGACCTGGCTGTCTGTGATCACAAGCTTTGGTTTTTTCCCCAGGGTTTCCAGTGTATTGGAAAGCTCATCCTCTTTGATCACGATAGCTGCTGCTCCGGCTTCCAGCACATCACGGATCGTCTGCTGCTGCGGAAGGATCAGACGCCCTTTTGGTGCAGCTTTATCTATGGGAACTACAAGAATCGCAAAATCTGATGGTTCAAGGAGATCCCCTACCAGACGCAATTTCAGTTCATCCGTTACTGCCAGCGAAGCGATCTTTTCTTTCAATTCGTAGATATTCTGACCGGTGGCGGCGCTGGCATAAATAGATTGCTCTGTGTTCTGGTTTTCATGATCCTGTTTCTGGCTGACACTGCTCTCTTTGACCGCACCCGCATGGGTATTCCGGTTTAAGTTATTATCTGAAGAAAGCCGGTTCCCATCTTTTGTTTTCAGCAGATCTGCCTTGTTATAAACAACCAGATATGGAATATCCTTCTCTTTAAAAATATGGATCAATTCTTCATCCACACTGGTTTTTCCCACAGTGGCATCTACTACAAGAACTGCTACATCCACTCTGTTCAACACCTGTTTCGCCTTGCGGACGCGAAGTTCTCCAAGATGTCCTTCATCATCAATACCTGGTGTATCTATGATCACCACCGGGCCCATAGGAAGTAGTTCCATGGCCTTACTTACCGGATCTGTAGTAGTTCCCTTTACATCGGATACCACAGCCAGCTCCTGCCCTGTCACCTTATTTACGATACTGGATTTTCCTGCATTTCTTCTGCCAAAAAAACCGATATGTACACGGTCTGCTGACGGTGTTTCATTCATTCCCATAATTTATCCTCTTTTCTTTCAGCATCAGACAGGTCCTCATCTATTCCTGTTCCTATCAACCTGCTTCTTTTTGATTTTTCAAAAGCCGGACATTCCTTCCACTCTTATATCATAGTGTAGTCTCCTACGTAGATATGGCTGTCATCTACCAGTGTCAGGTTAAAGTTGGCATAGATATTTTTTCCAAAATGGACATAAGCCCCTGCCATATTTGCATGGAGAGGTGGTTCAATATAAAAATCCTCACCAATCTCCGCAAACATCTCTTTCAGCTATTTCTTTTCTTTTATCCAACTGTGTTGGACGTGTCATATTGAAATCATAAAGTCGATCCAGTTTTTTGATCTGATCCTGGAAAATTTCATCATCATTAGGAAGATATAGCTCTCCTGTATGCATTTTTTTCTCTCATTGAGCGCATGTCGATACCTCCTTTTTTTATTTTTACAAAAATTTCAGTGCCGTTCCGGCTTTAAAAGCATCGCCGACTTTTTCGCCAAGACGGATATATGCATTGTTGAACGGATCAAAAGTGATCGGTGCTGCTTTTGCAACATCTACGTTTCCATTTTCATCCAGAACGCTCTCATCCACGCTGACATTTACGATCTCACCGATTAGCCGGCAGGTGTCTTTGGCATAGCTTTTCAGCTTACATTCTATACAGATTGGAAGCTCTTTGATAATAGGTGCATCTACTTTTTCAGATTTTTCTGCTGTAAATCCGGCTTTTACAAATTTATCCGGCTCTTTGTTTCCGGAAACAATTCCTACATAGTCGCAGGCTGTCATATGCTCCACATCTGCCATACTTACTGTAAAAGCGCCTTTTTTCAGGATGTTTTCAGTTGTTTTATGATTTTCACTGACACAGATGGAAATTTCCTTATCATCGCTGATTCCTCCCCAGGCTGCATTCATAACATCCGGTTTTCCATCTTCACCATATGTAGCGATCATTAATACCGGCTGTGGATAAGTGTAAGGCTTTGCTCCGAAATCTTTTCTCATGATCTTTCACTCCTTTATTGTATTGCCGTTACTTTTTATAAATTGACGTACAAGCTGCAGACCTCCCAGCGGAACACAGAATTTATCTCTGTGCTGACTGCATTGCTGATACGTTTCTTCCAGATCAAACCACTGTACCTCTTCTACTTCTTCCTTTTGAAGTGTAAGATGATCGATCTCTACCGGGTGATCGTAAATATAAACAAAAGCGATTTCTTCATCCCGGAATATTTTTTCATGAAATTCTCTGGCAAAAGATATGGGGAATTTTCCTGCAAACTGCAGATCAGCTGATTCTGCATGGATTCCCAGTTCTTCTTCCAGTTCCCGTAATGCCGATTCCATTGGTTCATCTCCCGCCTGTATGTGACCTGCAGATGAAGTATCAAATTTTCCAGGAAAGGAGTCCTTGTTTCTTGATCTTTTCTGAAGAAGGATCTCTGTTTTTTCATTCCTCCGACGGATGATCCAGATATGAGCAGTACGATGAGGGATTCCTTCTGCGTGAGCAATACTCCGTTCTACGATCTTTCCAGTGGGATTTCCGTTTTCATCTATGATATCAAATAATTCCATTTTCTGCTTCTTTCTCATAAATTATTCTTTCTTAACCAAACCAATTTCATTCTAGCATGATTTCGAAATAGTTTCCAGTCTGTTATCAGAAAACATTCTATAGGGGATTACTTGATTCGGTTAAATATTACGATATATAAGGGATATTTATACAAACATATAAAAAGTGCCTGTAAACAATTCCTTGTTTACAGGCATAAAAAAACTCCCCCTGTTGGACTCGAACCAACGACACTGCGGTTAACAGCCGCATGCTCTACCGACTGAGCTAAGGAGGATTACTTAAATATTTAATT
>NZ_JBQHWA010000030.1:0-38933 GCF_052064225.1 Blautia massiliensis (ex Liu et al. 2021)
AGAATAAGTCCTCCTTAAAATATATTGGTTTTTCCCAGTATATCAATTGGTGGAGGAAATAGCACTACGCCTTCTTTTGAAGCACTTACATTCCAAGGTACTCCACATACTCTGCACAGCCTCTGTTGACGTATGTATAGCGTGGATCCACGCAACGGTTCTTCAGCCGATCTGTGGATGCGTAGGCCTGCAGGTGCTGGATCTGGGCCCGGATGCCCTCTGCTGGGGTTTTGAAGCTGTTGCCTCTCATACCGGTTTTGGTCACACCAAGGCCGCAGAAATTATTCTGGCTGAGTGTTACTGCCGATCCGCTGAATGTGAAGTTTCCGGTTTCCAGACAGGACTGGGCAAAAGCAATGTCACCACGGACACCTTCCGCTGCGCCTTCTGTGATATACAGAGGAATCATCTTTATGACCGAATCGGACACCTTCGGATTCATCTTTCTGATATAAGCCCGCATCTGTTCAATGCTGGCCTGTGGGGTTCCCATGATCTTTAACATGTTTTTCCTCCTCTCTCAGGCTGCTGCCTGGAATAAACTCAGGATGAATTCTCTTCCCATCTGGGTGATACGTCTGTGATAGATCACCCTTCCGGAATCCAGAACTTCCTGCTTGATCTCTTCATATCCCTGATCACTGTATCTGGAATACATCACCCAGGTACCATTTACCTGATACTGGATTTTCTTCTCTGCCAGGATCCTGTTCAGCTGTGTTGCGGATCTCAGTCCCAGCTCCTTGGCAATCTCAGTTACTGTGTAGGTTTTGTTTACGTGCATGAGGATGGCATTCTTTCTTTCTGCTTCTACCCTGGCCGCACGTTCTTCTTTCAGTCTTGTAAGGAGTTCGATGCCGAAATCTGGGTTGTTCAGTATGTTGTCGATCACATTATCTGTAGCGTACAGGCCGTGTTTGCGAATGGTCTTCAGAATTTCCTTGACCTTCTTCTTGAATTCTTTTGCGATAGGTTTTCTGGACTGCATGAGGACTTCGTAGAGACCGTCCTCTGTAAGACACCACGCTTCCTGCATTCCTCCAGGGGTGTAAACATTCCTTACACCCTTTTCGTCATCATCTACAGTCTGCAGCATCATTCTGGGATTGCTATGTTCAATCCAATCGGCAACATCTTTTGCCAGAAACAGCGGCTCTTCCGGTGTCCCATACACTTTAAAATGTTTTCCAAGTACTTCCTGCTCATTTAATACCTTCAATTCGTTCATGATGTTTCTCCTTTCTGCTGAATAAGAAAAGAGGACGATCACTCGCCCTCTGAATCCTCTTTTTCTGTATCGATATTTACTTTATCTTCCACCTGAGATTTTACATGTGTTACAAGTGGAATCAGGAATGCTGGGATTGTTACTCCCATATCTTTGATATTCTCCAGAATGCTGATGATCTCGTTGCAGATAATCCAGATTGCTACAATACAGGCTACCAAGAATGTAAATGGTAATGTGATACCTGCAGTCTGGGACGCATATAAAAGAAGCTGATCAATGATTGCTCCTACAATCACCAGAAGCCACATGCTCACTTTCTTCATGATTCCACGAATGCTTTTGTATGAATTGATATCTTCAGCTCTGTATGTAGATGCCATAAGTCCAGTAGCATAGTCAAGGACATTGCAGGCTACCATCAGGAATACCGGCACTGTCAGTACCCCGAGAATGGAGCTGATCAGTGCAAAAATAGCTGTAAAAATTGCTTTAATATGATTTTCGTTCATTGTTATTTCCTTTCTCCGGTGTTGCGCCGGCGCAATTTTGCAAAATAAAAGAGCCTGTTACGGCTCGGCTCTGATCTTCATAAATAAATCCTTTCAATCAAACACTGTTATTCTTATCTTCGAAAACATCTTCCGCTCCTTCGAACTCCGGAAGGGTTTTGAGATATTCATATGCTTCCTTGATACTCAGATCGCTAAATTTCTCAGTTTCATAGGTAACAATTTTCTGATAGGGTTGCTGAATCTCTCCAGCAAGTTGTTTCTTCCTGATTTTTTCTGAAATCAGAGAAATCACGGAAATAGAGCAATGACTGTTTACAGTATTGGATACATACAGGATGCGATGATATTCAGTAGTTACACCATCGTCCTGGATCACTTTCTTTTTTAACGCCATTTTGATTCTCCTTTTTAAAAATCTATCTTTATACTGGCTGTGATAGCACAAGTATCATTATTTACAATGTTCCTAGTATCAGTGTCAGTAAAATCATCACTACCAATTGCCATTTTAGCTCTAACGTTCAATCCGTTACGCCCTCCTATAACTGTAGCTGTATACGATGACGGTTTTATAGGGTTTGAAGCAGTCGAACCATATATATATTTTCCATTTTGCCGAATCGTAAGTCCCTTTATACTTGATATCGAAACTTTGGTGGACATAATTGGTCGGGAAAATGGAATAAGAAATATGACTTCCTCTTTATTTGATGTAACATATCCTGTTACATAAAACTCCATATTTATTACGTCGTCAGCGCGGTAATATGGTCTCAATGTACCGTTAAACATACCGCCGTCAGGACGGTTCAGTGTATATTCGCCGAATTTAATAATAAAATCCCCTGGCGTTATTATTCCTTTGCTAATAAATGCATAGCCATCATCAACTGCGAAAAAAGGATAATTACCATTAGGAACTGAATTACTTCCAACCACAAGCGGACAATCTGAATAAATAAATTGCGAATTACTGCTTACTTGGAATCCTATTCGTACTCGTTCGCCAAATTCAGCCTTATTTCCGATTTGAATTCCGTTTTCAGTCGGTTTCATCAATGTTTTCCCAAACTTCAAGCTGCTCTCAATCTCACCGGATTTGATATGGAATACCTTTCCTGTGATCCAGGCAGTTGCGTCGGAATCTGGTGTTATGGCGGTGTCGCTGGTGCCTTTGAACTGGATGGAATCTTTTGTAAGTTTAAGTTTTGATGCACTGGCGGAGTCACCAAGGATAATATTACCTTTATCGAAAGTAATATAGTCTTTATGACTAGCAATCTCAGCCGCATCAGTGCTTATAACGGTATCCCAGGTATATTGCCAGCCCGTGATATCTTGGACCATCGTAGTCTTTTTATTGGTATATACACTCAAGTCACCAAGCGCACCTTTGAGATTAGTGACTTCCGTTTGAGATGCTTTAAGAGCAATCTGCTTTTTGTTATTTGAGATTTCAGTCTCGGCCGCTGAGATACGTGTTTCCAAATCTTCAGGAGCTGGCGTCCAGTCTGTTGCGACGTTGCCTTCTTCAAGTTTTTCCCATTGAACAGTGACATTCCCAGAACCATTGACACCGACATCTTTTCCCATTCTTGGAATTATGATACTACGAGTGGAATTTCCATTCGGAGGGATGGTATATGTTACCCAGTATTTGGTTAAAACGGTAGACAATATAAAGTCACACTGCCCATCGTTGTAGTTTGAAAGTTGACCTTGGCTACCTTTAAGTGAAATAATATTTGAAGGATTGTAAAAATGAACTCGAATTCCGTCGCCATTGACAGTCGATTTAGCCCAAAATGACAGGGTATAGGTACTTCCGTTAAGAGGAATGGAGCTGACCCATGAAGAAAAGTCCAAATAACCTATAGACGGATAGGAATAATTTTGTGCGTCCTGATGAGTTCCTTTGAGTAAATTCCTTCCGCCAACCATTATGCTATCAAATGTACTACTTACGCTATATGATGTGGAAGTCGCATTATCGGTGTACGTAATAACGGTTCTCGTCCACAAATATGGTTTATCTATATCAGTTTTTGGTGGTGATCCAAGCCACGTTCCCGTCGGTGCAGTGGTCTGTGATGCACATAATTGATATGTTATAGCTGTGGATTTGATTCCTTTACCGGCTGCCCCAGTTGGGCCTTGCGGACCTGTTGCGCCTGTAGCACCTTGTGGACCACGAGCGCCCTGAGCACCCTGAGCCCCGGTATTTCCTGTTATACATACTCCGTTTTCGGAAGGCGTGAATTCGGTACGATCATCTCCATAGGTTACGAAATTTCGTCTCCAAATATACTTACCCTCTGTCCACGTTGGCTGATTATTACTCCATGAACCACCAACTAATGATGTTGGAGATGTGGATAAATAAAACTGTTCGAGTGTTGATTTGATTGTGTTATCTACTGTGGCTGCTTCTTTTGAACCAATCCGGAAATTGCTGACATTGATGTCCAACATATCCGTCACTGGATTAAATTCCAACGATGAATTTTTGCCTTTAAGTTTAAATACACCATCAGCATACATCTGAATTGGCGATTCTTTCTTACTTGTAAGAGCCCCGTCGCCAAGCCCAAGACCGGTGGTGGAAATATAAACACCGCTCGTTGGATCATTAATAGCCAGCTTGCCACTATAGATGGCATTTTGACTCATATCAAACTGGGCAATCTTAGCCTGGAATGCAGACAGATCAACGACGTCTATAGAAGCGGCCTGGATCTTCTGACCATTCACTTCTGCCTCAGATACGCCATTTGCGATGTTGATTGCTTTGACAATAGAGTCCTGACCATCCGGACCGGTGATGATAAGGCGCTCTGTCTTAATCGTACCGGCTACAATAGAATCTGCATTGATAGACTTGATTTTCGCTGCTTCGATCGTCGCATCAGCAATCTTAGCGTTCGTTACAGCTCCTTCATGGATTGCTGCTGAGCCAATGGACCCGTCCTTTAGGACGCCTTTTTCAATCCAGGCGTTATTTACATTTGCGAGATCGATATTTGCTTTTTTAGCATTAATTTCCTCAGCATTCTCTTTAACTACATCCAGTTCCTTAATAGATGCATACGTGATTTTTGCAGTCTCCACATCCAGTTTGTTGATCATCGCTCTGTCAATCATTACCAACTGTGCGTAATACCGTTCCATTTCTTTTGTCTGTGGGCCTTTATAATCTGCATTGGTTTCTTCTTCTGACAGGCCGACAGCTTCAACTGAATATGTAAGACCGCCATCGTATTCCCAATCCAGTTTCATGATAGGAACCTTATATGTGTTTCCAGACAGATCTGCTACGGTCAGGATATCCCAAGGATCCAGTCGGGGATCTCCCATCATTTTCAATGTACCTGGCATATAGGAGAAATTTTTGAAAGATGCCAGGATATTATTGAGGACTGTTTGTGTCATGAACGGATTGGAAAAAGACACGGACCTCGCTCCGGATCCTGAAAAGATTGATATGCTTTTTCCATTTTTATCTTGTCCCGTAAAACATACAAATTTTGAAACATCAAAAGCATAATCATTATGTTCAAAATTTCCCCAGTACCGGCTCGTCTTTACCTCATAATCTGAATCCACATAGGTATGCAGCTCGATCTGACCTCTACGATTACAAACAGCAAACGCGCCATGAAGCTGTGCCACATAAGAAAGGACTTCCCTGCAGCTATATCCTTTCGGCACTTTCATGGATATCGCCGTTAATCCGGATGTCACTACAGGAACACCTGTGATATCCGCAATCTTCTTCAGTACTGTCACTGTATTTGTAGTTGTGCCATTCATGGAAAACGTCCGCTCTGTGTTCATCATACGGTCGTAAGCCGTGAACGTGATCTGATCATCCGCTTTTTTAGGCTTTCCTGCTGTAAAATATCCCATGGGGATATATTCTGTTTTTCCGTTCACGTCCATACCAATCTGAAGGAGCATTTCTGTTCCTTCAACTACTAGTCCTTTGCCAGGAATTGTCACTTCTATGTACTGTGACATGGTAGAACCCAGAGAAAAATCGTCTTCTCTTTCAGAACCTCCGGTGAATTTGATACTTCGTACGGTTGTGATGGATGTTTCTCCATAGGTGAGTAAACATTTAAATGTTCTGGAATCCTGCTGTACCAAGGTTCCAAATGCAGTTGTTGACTGATACACAGGACCGCCTCCTTACTCTGTCAGCATGAAATCAATGACATCCAGTTCAGCCATGGTCAGTGAATCATATTTCGGATCTTCGTCACATTTCTCGACTACTGAGATGGAAACAGTATGAATCTCCACCTCGGTCTCAATATTCAGAAGTTCTCTCATATCCTTCCCAAAACTTTCTTTGTCTTCCATGATATAGCAGTCGTCTTCCGTCATGATCTCACCATTTTTATCTTTCTTGGCGTATCTGCGAATCAATTCTTCCCGTTCCGCAGTGTAAGCTGACGCAGCCTCCTGGACTGCTGCCACATTCTTCTTGATCGCATACGCCAGACGAACTGGCAAAATCTTTTTTTTCATAGATACGCAAGTATTTAAAAAGTCTACAATTTCTTTGTTTTGCATTTTCATTGTTCTGTTCTCCTTATTTTCCGATCAGCGTCGCCCCTACTCCTTTGTATGTTTTTACACCGTCCACATAACTGTATACCGGATAGGATGGTGTGTTTGAGTAGCATCTCTTTGTTATCCGGGAATTGCTTCCAGGATCCGTAAATGTCACATTAAAGAAAGCAGGGCTGATTGCTGCATCAATCTTGGCAGCATCCGCTCTGCTTAACATGGGCCATGTAATTTCCAACGTATATTTAATAGCAATAAGATCGCCTACCATATCACCATTCGCTACACGCCCTGTATTATTTGACCAGATTTTTTCCTTTTTTATTGTCAAACCCGAAAGGGCCGGAGTCGGCATCGTAACTCCGTCAATAATGATATCATCTGTCACTTTACCGCCTCCTTATCCAAATACCGGATTTCCGGTCTGTTTCTGATAGTTGTTTCCTTCCTGGCGGATCACCTTAAACAATTTCTTTGCATCGCCTTCCAGATAGATGTGGAGTTCCTGTCCACGATCATTTCTGCCCTGCATGCTTTCAAAAGCATTCACAACTGCTTCAAATACACCTGCCCGGATTCCGGCAATGATCTGATTATTGTTTGCCACCGCAGAACGGTTTCCCATTCTTCCGACAAGCTCCGGTCCGGACTCTCTTGCCACGAACATTTCTCCCATACCAGGGAATCCGCCATTTGCGTACCAGCTCAGATTGAAACGTGGCAATGAAAATTTGAAGTTACCGATTTTTATAGATCCACCTTCCCAATCCCAGCCGATATGTGGCATAGGGATATGGATGCTTGAAAATCCATTTGCAAAAGTCTGAATAACATTCTGGCCAACTGTGTATAAGCTTGGAATTGCGTTTGCCACCTTGCCTGGTATATTACTTAATATTCCAGACAGAGAGCTCCAGTTATTATTCAGGCCGGTTCTCATTCCGCTTATGATATCCCTGCCTTTCGGCGTTACTTTGCTTTTGATATCTCCGATAGCGTTGAAAGATTGAGAACCGATTTTCTTTACTCTGCTCAGGAATGTTGATTCCCTTACAGCTTCCCAGCCATTTTTCAGACCGGTGATCGCAGCATTTCCTTTCCCACGTAGCCATGTTTTGGCATTTCCAAGTCTCTCTTTTGTCTGCCCTGGGAGTTTAGCAATCCAAGACAGTACAGCTGGCAATCCTGCTTTCATACCATTGAACAGGCCAGATATAACATATCCGCCCTGCGTACGCATGACTGTTGATGGTGAATGGATTCCGAAAGCTTTTTTGAATCCGTTTATGAACGGTTTAAAAATGTGTGCCTTGATCCAGGTTCCTATATCTTTAAATGACTGCACAACACCATTTTTAAAGCCTTCCCAGGTGAATTTTCCAGCTTCTGTGAAATGCTTTATAATATACTTCCTTGCATCTGCAACTGCATTTTTAAAGATACCGCCAATAAATGCGGCAAAACCTCCAAATGCAGCTCCAATCGTTTCAAAAACTCTATCAGCAATTCCGCTCCAGTCAATGTTTACCATCAGATCTTTTGCTTTGTTATAGATGGTGTCCCCCATGGACCACCAATCCATGTGTTCGATCGCTGAGATTGCAAATTCAAAAAAGCCTTTTATCCCATCGGATAAGGTCTGTCCTATTTTTCCAGTATCAATGGTTTTGACCGTGTTGGTTACGAGATCAGCCAGCGCAGTGCCCAAGCCTCTCCAGTTAAAGTTATGAACTGTGGTATAAAGTGCTTCCAGTCGTGTGTTAAAGCACTCTCCAACTGTTTTTCCAACTACACTCCAATTGGTTGTCGCAATCGCTGTATTCAGTGTGCTTACCAGACCAAAGACGGTATCATGTACGGTTCCTTTGATCAGATTCCAGTCAAGGCCTTCAAGAGCACCATTGATCCCATCTCCGATAGCTTTCCCAAGACTGTTCCAGTGGAAATTCTTTGCAAAGGTATCTACAAATCCAAAGGCTGTGTTCAGTCCCTTAGAGAATGTATTACCAACTAATTTCCAATCCGTAGCTTCAATAAAGCCATTCAGAAAAGTGGCAATGCTTTTTGCAATCTTGTTACAGGTATTCTGGATTTTACCCCACGGAATACGTTCCAGCGCTTCGTTGAGCTTATTGCCGACCATGGCGCCAAGTTCTGTAAAATCACCGGACTTCCAGGAATCTTTGATCAGTTTTGCGAGATCTTTGAAACGGCTCTTGATGGCCGTTGTCTGGAACATATCATTAACGCCACCAAGCGGTGATGTATCCGTTCCACTTCCTGTTCCTCCTGATCCGGAGCTGTCTGAATCATCGTTCAGCTTGTTGATCTGGTCGAATCCCAGAAGAGTGCGCTGATATTGTTTTGCCGCTTTTGATGCCGTATCCGCGTTCTTTGCATTATTCTTCAGACCCGTTGAGGTACTGTTAAGACTTGCAGCATAATCCTGATTGACTTTCTTGGCCATGACCATGGTGGTTTTGCCTGTGAGGGCTCCCATCAGCTGGCCTATGGAATTTACCACGTTGATAACCGTCTGAATGAAACTGTTCAGAATTGGTGCTACAACATTCAGGATTGGTGCAAAGGCTGTGGCCAGTGAATTTTTGAGCTGTGTCAGAGAAGACATCAGCAGAGAAAGACTTCTGTTTGTTTCTCCACTGTACTGTGCAAAGTTCTGAAATCCCTGCTTTGCGCCATCTACAGCTCCACGGATCACAAAACTTGCAAACATAAATTTTGCAGTCATTCCGATTGTCTTCAGTATACCTGTCAAGCCTCGTCCGGATGTTCCCAGACCATTGAACGAAGATTTTGTCCTGTTAAGAAACGGGATTCCGGATGTGAACTTCTGGATCAGTGCAGCATAAGCACCGGAGCATTTTCGGATCACGCCGGTGAAGGAAGATGCAACGTTTCCAACACCTCCCAGAAGCTTTGTAAAGCCTCCCCAGCCCTTTGAAACAGTTGTTCCTATTCCTTTGAAAATTCCTGTTCCAAAGTTCAATGCCTGTTTCGGAAGAGATACCGGCCGCTTTACATCTGTATTTGATGATTCCATATGTTTTTTGTCAGTTTCATACATTCTCAATTTACGTTCAGCGCCCTCAATGTCATATGCCAGGCTTCTCCAGCTCATGCTTTCCTGATCTACGCCAAGATCACTCATCTTATCCCGGCGTTCATAGTATTTGTTGAGCTGAGTCTGTGTTTTTTGAATTGTGGAGTTCAGTTGCTGATACTCTTCCGTTGGAACTTTGATGCCTGCCTTGATCTGGAAATTTTTCACAGGATTCCTGCTGAGCATTTCCCTGATCTTATTCAGAGTATTCCTTACCGGCTGCAGCGCCTTGCTTTCCATTCCCTTGAACGGATTCTTTACTTTCTCAGTTTCCTTCTGGATTTCTTCAACGCTTTTCTTTACTTCCCGCCGGCTGTTTTCCATTCCTTTTTTCAATGGTTCTGTTGTAGCTTCAATTATCACCTGCATCTTATGAAGTGTGTCTCCCATGGTCTCACCTCCTCTCTTTTTCTCAACAAATCAATGATTATGTCTATAGTTCCATTCGGCGTTGTACGCCCTTCTTTTTTCCATGTACTCTTCCCACTGGCGGGCTTCCTCTGCTTCTTCGTATGCCTTCTGTTCTTTTTCAAACAGTTCCGGATAATAATCCCAGGGATGGGCTATATTGCCATCTTTGGCAAATAACGCTGAGATATCTACTGCTATGGCCTGGGCATGGATAAAATTATCCATGATCCGCTGCTTTTCTTCTCTGAGCAACCGCCTTCTTATATTTGCCAAAGTATCAAATATCTCATTTACAGAAAGATTCCAGAATGTTTCCGCCGGAATCCCCATCTCAAGAGCTACCGGATACAGCTCTGAGAGCTGTTCTGACATCAGGCGTTCTCGATTTCCTCCAGAAGGGATGCCGCTGTTTTCTCCGGTAAAAAACCCGATACCACCATGAGCGGGATCAAAATCTTCTGATAGAGTTCCAGCTGACTGTTCCCTTCATCGATCCATGCGTCATACAGCTTCTGCACATCCTGATAATCAATCCCATGCTCCCACGGTGACATTGCTTCCTGGATGATCGTCAGCATCACGGAAAGCGGCGGAATATCATCGATCATATTCATGAGATTCTGTCTGTACTTATTTTCCAGGCGTCCGATTCCGGAAGCTTTCAGTTTCATCTTGAAGCTCCTGCCGCCTACATTCCAATAAGCAAAGGGCTGTCTCTTTTTCTTCTGTTCCTCCAGATTGACTACTTTTTCCTCTGGAGCCTGTGTCTCATTCTGGGCAGAAGCTCCGCCCAGATCCTGAATGCCTTCAAAATTCATCATCTTTTATTCCTCCTTACGCCGGATCTGTCTGTTTGATCTCAGACTGTACGGCCATGGTCACCTCAAACTCGATCACACCATTTACTCCACCGCCTGTACGTTTTACGGAAAACTGTGCAGTAAACTCGGTAACTGTTCCATCTTTTGTTTTTTCCTGGAAATCCCAGATCTCTTTTTTGTCTGCTGCATCTCTCATAAGCCTGTACGGGCTTCCGGCTTTACTGTTGTCGTACTTCCATTTGTACTTCATATCCGGAAGGTCTCCAATGCCTTCCTCGTACATCTTGTGCGGATCTGTAAGGCAGGTGTTTTCCTCCTTATCCAGTTCCACTCCGACTTCCGGGATCTCTTTCAGTCCTGGAAGATCTGTGTAAGCTGCAGAGTTTTCTTCAGCTGTGTGTTTTCTGTAACCTAATGTTGCTCCATTTGCTAACATCGCTATTCCTCCTTATCTCCAGTACACGCTGTCAGAATCCATATCAATGATCCCTTCGTAGCGCATCTGTTTATGCTTCATCCCTGACGGATCCGGCACATCTGCACATGCGATTCGTTTCAGGCCTGTCACTTTCATCGCTTCATCTACCTGCAGAGCTGCTTCTGAAGTGCTGTGATTGTTCCAGATATCGATCCGGTATCTTACAAGGGCTTTATCCTCTCTCATTCCTTCAGCATCGGAGCTGGCTTCGTATACATCGTTCTGCTCTTCGGTATACTGGATCGTTGAACCCTCCGCCCAGGAACGAGGATAGGCATCTGAAACATTTTCGGACACCGTGCACAGTGCCGCGTACACCTGATCTTTTACATTCTTCATATATCCTCCAAATCTGACGCAAGGCTTCCGCCCAGCATCTTTAAGATCTGTTCTTCGTTATCCTTCATAGCCGGATACAGGAACGGATAGGCCGGATTTCCGCTGCATCTATAGAATCTTCCATCCGGCGTGTCCATATATGGCCAAAGGTACTTTTCAGCCACCCTTCTGTCTATCTGGCTTTCATGGATCCACCATGGCTGTTGAGTATAGACCGGAGTTACTTCCGGAGAGATGCCGGCATGTTTCTCCTGGCCTTTCGGTCCGGTTCCGAACTCTATGTATGGAGCATAAGCTTTGTCTGTCCAGCAGATCCCTGTGACAGTGTTTTCTCCCTCTGTGGTTTCGGCAAAAATGCTCTGCTGGAGTTCTCCGGTATCTGCATGGCAATTCTCAACTGCTGCTGACCGTACAAACTGGATCGCTTCTCCAACTGCCTGCCGGGTGTCCAACTCGGACACCTCTTGCAAAGCTTTCTCCACTTCATCAAATCCATTTACACTCATATCTTTTCCACCTCCATGGTAAGGAAACGATATGGTTTGATGGATATGATCCGATAGTCTGGAAGCTGATCTGCTGCCACATATAGACAAATCCCGTCCCGTTCCTCTATATCCGTTCCATCTTCCAGGATATAATGCAGCCGGCCTTTTTCATCCGTCTGGATCTTATAGTTTCCCTGTATCCGGATATTCCGGATATAATTCAGTCTCTGGCCGTACTGCTCAGCCTGTACTTTTCCGGATGCCGGCCAGCTTTCTCCGGTAACAGAAGAGGCAGTACCATATTCCTCGCTGGTACTGCCTTCCTTATCTTTCTTTACCGTCATTTTCTTATGGAAAAATTCCTCAAGTCTGCTTCTTCTCAGCCTCATAAATCTTTCCTCCTACTCTGGCCAGGCGATACCGGTTCAGCGTGTCGTAGATCTGTTTCGGCGCATCCTCAAAAGTATAACTCTCTCCACCCTCACTTCTGGACTTTTCCCCCTCTGTTCCTATCCGGTTCAAAGCGATCACAGCAAGATCCCGGACTGCCTTTTCCAGCCCGGTCCTTAACTGTTTGCGATTGGTGTAGGACAGCACGAAAGCTTCAGCTTCATCCAGAAGGACAGACAGAAGTTCCTCATTCTTTTCTCCGGTCAGGATCTTCAGCTTTTTGATATCTTCTACTGATGCCATCGTATCACCCTTTCAGGATTTCCAGAAGGTCCGCTTTTGCCAGGGAGGAGACACCGGTCAGTCCTTTCTCCTTTGCAAGAGTTTTCAGTTCTTCAACTGTCATATCCTCGATATCCTTACCGATTTTCTCTTCCGGTACTGTGTCTGGTGTGGCTTTTTTCATCGGTGTGAAGCCATCACTGATCAGCTTTTCTGCTGCAGATCCTTCCGCTTCTCTTTCTACATTTTTACGGATCAGCCTCATGCTTTCGCCTCCTGGATGCTCAGATAGATGGAATCCAGTTTATTATCCAGAATCCACATATCATGGAAACGACGGTAATCCATCTGCCATGCGTTCAGTTTCTGGTTTGTTGTCGGGTCGAAGATACGCATGATATCCTGTTTTGTGACAGCGATCGGCGTGGTTACAGGGCAGATAAAGAAGTTCAGGTTCTTTGCGGATGTTCCTTTTTCATATCCGCCTTTTTCCTGGCCACTATCTTTACCGTTATTGATCTTGATAGCTGTGTACATACGGTTGGAAGGTGTGGAAACCAGCGGTACACCATCTACAGAAGGAACCTGTGTCTGAATTCCGCCTTTAGAGAAGGTCACTGCAGTGATCTTGCCTGCAAGTTCCAGCTCCAGTTCCATAATAAAGTCCGGTGTTGCCTGGCAGATAAGAGCTCCGTTATAGTTTTCTCTTACCGCTTTGATCCCTTCTTTCAGCTTACGCAGAGCAGATGTAGAAGCAGTTCCCGGTACATAAGATTCTCCGATCATTCCTGCTTTATCTGCAGTGAGTGTTTCTGTAGCCAGCTTGCTGATACGGTACGCATCGATCTCCGGAACTACCTGTGTCCTCTGGAACTCTCCCATAACTGCACCGGCAGTCGGGATAAAGTTTGCCTCATTGATATCCATCGGATCCAGCTGGAAGAGACGGCCACGGTCCTGTGTCATTTTTCTGGTCTCGTACTCCAGGGTAACGGAGCCGCGCTGGTATCCAGCCTCACGGTCATAGTCGCCCATTCCCTGAACGCTCATTTTCGGGATCTTTACTTCAGATCCACCGTTATAGATCACCTGACCGGCATTGGCATCCATCCAGCCAGTGGTTGCTTCCTGGACAGCGATCTTATCAAGCTGTGTCATAAATAAGGTTGCTGTTGCTAAAGTATTGATTGCCATTGTTTATTCACTCTCCTTTAAAAAATCCCCATCATCGCATTGTATACCTGCTTTTCAAGGGCTTCCTGTGTGTTTGTTTCTGGTGCTTTTTTCGGAGGCTTGCCGCCCTTCAGCTTCTCATCGACTGCTTTCTCAACTGCAGTCTGGAACGCTTTTTTGACGGTTTCCATGGATTTCTTGCAGGCATCTGCATCTGTATAATTCAGTACTTCTGCAAGCTCCACCGGAAGTCCTTCGTCTGACAGGTTGTTCTTTGCTTCTGCCATGAGCTCACTTCTGGTTACTGCTGCCTCTCTGTCGGAAAGTTCCTTTTCTTTTTTCTTCTGCATGTACTGTGCTTTTTCTTCCTTGGTCATCTTGGCCAGCTTCTCAGCCTCGGAAAGCTTATCATCCGTCAGTGCCTGCCACTTCTCCTGTGCGTTTGTCACTGCCGTATTGACTGCCTTCTGGACACGTCTGTCAAATTCTGCCTGATTACTGCCTGTTTTCAGGAAGTCATCAAAAGATGGAGGATTATCTCCTTCGCCGCCTGTACCTTCGCCAGATCCGCCGCCATTGCCCTCACCGGCCCCAGCACCGTCTCCGCCTTCTGCGAATAACTGCAGGTTCATCGGAACTTTACACATTGCTTTGAATACTCTGTTTCTCATATCTTTTCCTTTCTGCCCAGCCTATTCGTTCTCACGCCCGGGCCATTCAGTTTGTGGAATCCGTTTCTTTAACGCCTGGCGGAAAAAGTCATAAAAAATAAGACGCTTCACCCTGCGTCTCATCGGGAGATAATTGGATCACCTATTCCTTCCCTTTGGCTGCTGCCTTTGCTTCTCTCACTGCCTCAGCAACACCCTCGCTGATCAGATGTGCCCCTCTGTTTTCTGTTACTTCCAGAACAGTTCCCTTCTCAACGATTTCTTTTAAGTAGATGTCACTGTATCGTTTGATACATTTCACTTTCATTCTCTTCACCTCCCCTCCGTTGCGCCGGCGCAATTACAGTTTAAAGCACATGTTCTGAAACTTCTTATAAGCATCAAGGTATAACTCGTGCTTATCTCCGTTATATGTCAGCTCATAATACATTCCATCCGGCACAGTCGTGCTCAGAAGTGCTTTACTGTTCTGTAATGTCTTACAACTCCATACCACGTACACATCCTGTACTGTGATCTGTTTTCCATCGGTCTTATCCATGTGTGAATTTGTATATTCAGCTACTTTTGCTTTACAAAGCCTTAAAAATTCTTCGTTTTCCATTCCTTACCTCCTACGCATGGTCAATCCTCGGAATTCCATACTCAACCGCACATTCATGTTCGATCTTGCATCCTCTTGCTTTCTGCCAGTCTTTTGCAAAATAGGCGATATCAGCATCAGATAAAAGCTCCAGGGACTTTCCAAGAAACCACAGTGGTTTTGCTCCTACCGGTGCTGACCGGAAGAAAGAATCAATAACCTCTACAGGTTCTCTCAACAACTCTTCTGCTGCTTTGATTGCCACCTTTCGCTCTGCAAGAATCTCCTCGTCTTCTTTGCCATTCATTGGCTGACTGATAAATAATTTCTTCATGTTCTTCGCCCTCTCTTTCTTAAAAATGGGTATAAAAAGACCACCGGCCATTTCTGACTGGTGGTATCAGTTGGTCTGATAATAAATATCATCCCTTATTGATTCGAGCATATATGTTTTTGCTGATGGCTCATGATGTGGATTCATCCAATATACCGACTCATCTTCCATGTACTCCATAAAATCAATTTTGGTATCCACATCTACTTCAAATACTCCATTGTTTTCATGACTCAGTACTCTCTGAACAAGTTCATTGTCAGGATACATTTCTTTAAGAAATTCAATTTGTTCATTCGTCAGTTCAAATCTTCGCATTTCCATTTCTTATTCTCCTCACATAATCTGAATCTGTTGGATTACATTGAATCAGAACTCCCGTATCTGGATCTACTGAAACTGTTCCGTTTCTGCCCATATATTTCTGACTTTTTTCTCCACCAGGATCCGTTCTCACAGGAAATACCTTCGCCGGTTTCTCCAGCGCATCCTTTATTCCTTCCACCGATACTCCCGATCGTGGTCGTCCAGTTTTAGGATCTGTCATGGTTCCGATCACTCTCTCCATGAAGTGTTTGCTCTGTCTGGTTACTTCGGTTCCCTCAGAAGTTTTGACTCCAACAACTTTTTCATTGATTTCATCATAGATCTTCTGATAATTCTTAAAACCGGATAGTGGAGATATCATTCCGTTCTTCACCGAATGAGCATAAGTCCTGAGCAATTCCCACTTCTCAGGATCATTATACTTCATTTCCTGGAAGTCTGCAAAATGTTTCGGCATGTCTTTTCCAAGGAGTTCCCGGTACTGATCATACTGTTTCCTGTCTGATGCAGCGTTCTTGACTGCCTTTTCCTGGGCTTCTGCTTTTGGATTTCCTTTGACGTATTTCTCATACCACTGTTCATAAGTCATATCCGCAGGAACCATCTCTGTACGCCCTGTTTCCGGGTTGTAGGCGCTTCTTTTCATGTTCCTGAGGATTTTATCATCTATGACAGAAATCGTTGTAGAGCGGCAATATGGATGCATAGGCGGATAGTTCACTCCGGCTTTCCGGTCTTTCACTGGAAAAACCTTTCCATCCAGTTCCCGACAGATCTCACTGGTACGAAGATCCAGCACTGCCACATAGCGATAATTCTTGATCCCGCAGTCAATATAACTCTGTGCAGTCAATTCTCCTGCCATGTAACAGGATTCTGTTCTTACCAATCGCCTGGCCTGCTTTGCTCCCCCTCCGCACTGGGCCTGGATGGATTCCGCTGTTTCCCGGTCTGTCCGGCCGGTAAGGAGACTGATCAGCAATTCATCCTTCAAGGAATCTGCAAGCTGCTGTGTGTTCTGCCAGATACGGTCTGAAAAATGTTTTCCGGACCATTTCATCTGCAGAGCCTGGTCGATCTGCTTCCTGCTTACATGAGAAAAACTGAATGCCAGGCCAGTTTCTTTCTGCATATTGTAGATGGAATGATAATACGCTTTTTCTCCAAGCTGCTCCAGAAGTTTGGTATCGAACTGTTTCTCCTGCTGATACACCTGCTGCATCACTGCATCTACCTGTGTCATAAGATCCTGCAAGCGTTCCAGTCTTGCACGGTACGCCGGAGCTTCCAACTGTTTCAGGATCTCACTGTCCCTTTTCCTGTTCTGGAGTTCCTGTTTCAGCTGATCAATGGAGTTTTTATCCTGGATGGAATTTATAATCTGCCAGGCTTCTGTTTCTGACAGACCATACTTTGTCATGAACTTCTCGAAGATATCTCTTGCGGCATATTCCAGCTGGAGAGAGGCTTTCCGGTATACTCTGGCAATGAGATCTGCTGTCTCTTCTGCATCCTCCATAAACTGATACATATCCCAGGCAGATCTCTGTTCCCAGTATTTCCTACTCATTTACCTTTTCCTTATCATCCGGATTCTGTTCTGGTGGTGTGTTATCCTGCATGCCAAACACTTCCTGCTGCCGCTTCAGATTCTCTTCTTCCTCTGTTTCCAAGGCTTTCAATTCCTCGTCCACATCCTCCACAAACGGAACCTGTGAAAGCAAGGTCTTCCGGCTTACTTTTCCCCACAGATTTGCCACAATCTGGGATATCTCCAGGAGATTTTTCGGCAGTGCTCTGGTGAATGTCATCGTGATTCCGGATGGATCGATGCTGGTTCCGTGCAAAGCCAGATAGTTACAGAATATCCGAACTCTTTTTCTCAGACCTTTTTTATAATATCTGGTCTTGATCTTTGTGATATTTTCCATGCCCAGGAGCTTAAATTCCATAGCCACACCACTGACGTTCCCTCCGAAGCTTTCATCTGACATACAGGGAATGTGGGAAAACTTATGGATATCCTGCTCAATGGCTTTCTTAAGGATCTCCACACCGCTTTCATCAAAAGTCCTAGTCAGATATTCTGCTTTGGCTGTGTCCGGCATCTCAAGAACCTTATACTTTTTAAGACGGGCTTTGGCCTTTCGGATGCTCTCGTCTTCATCCTCAGTGTTCGGTTCGTCCTCATCGGTCAGCAATGTTCCATAGATGGCCAGGATCGCATCAATAAACTGCTCCTTATCGGTCACACGATCGCTCATCAGCGCATTGTATGCATCGATCAGTGGGATCTGCAGTTCAAAATCTCCGATGGCCAGTTTATTGTTCAGGTATTCAATGATCGGGATCTCACCAAGATAATGGGGCACCGCCGGCTCTGTGGTTGCCTGGATCGTATTGCTGTTCTCAATGTCCAGCTCGTACTTATAGTTTGTGGTCACTACTGTGGCCATATAGTGGTCCGGAAGCTTCCCGGAATCATCTTTCCGGATATAATAATAGACAGCAAAGAGTTCGTTTTCCTCTATGCTGTCGTCTTTTACCATGAAGGTATTCTCTGCGGACAGGTTCTTGGTCTGCAGGTTGTTCTCGTTTTCCTTCACATAGACATATTCGTAAGCCAGGCCGTAGATGGATGCCTCCAGACCGTTGTCTCCGTCTGTCTCATCTGCTCCGGCCAGCTCCAGTGCATCTGTAAGAGGCTTGATGTCTCTCTCAGATTTATAAGTCACTGGATTGCCGATAAAATAGCTGCTGGCTGTATCCGAGATGTCTTTTGCATGATTGCACACCAGGCGGTTTTCCCGTTTGGTCTCATCCAGGATCTTGTGCTTTCCTTCATAGTAGGACATATTCTTCTTCAGCCGGTCCACCTTACTGATGTGTTTGCTGATCAGCTGGCGGAGTATCTGTTTGTCTGGGTTTAACTCGTCAAAGCCTTCTCTCGGTATTGTAAATGTGTATATTTTTCTCACCTCCTTATCTCTCGGAAACGTGCTGCTTTTCTTCCGATTATGGTGCTGCATAGGTACCTCACAGCGTCACAACAATGATCGAATTGTTTCACCGGTTTGTCTTCTCCTCTTTCCAGGGCTTTCTCATCCCAGATGTAAGAAGCAAACTCTTTTATTGTTTCTTTGCAGGAAGAAGCAAAGACGATCTTCTGCAGGTTCAGCAGCATTCCAACCAGCCGGATTCCATCCAGAACGTCATTATTGGCCTTCAGGACCTTATATCCCCGTTTCCGGAGTTCTGCAATAAAAGAAGCGGCCGATGGATCTACGATGATCGCCTTGATCTTAGTTCCATCCAGCCACTCTTTCAGGTCGTCTGCATATTCTGAATCTGTTTTCTGTTTACCTTTGTCTCTTCCGGAATAGTAATACTCCCGGATGCAGTACCATTTCCCGTTGGTTCCTTTATTCCAAAGCAGAAATACTGTGGCGTTCTGTGTACCATAGTCACAGGAAACATACCTGTTCCCGTTGACCAGTAGCTGATAGAAATCTTTGATATCCTGAACATGTTTGTTCTCGTCGAACATGTCGTAGATGATTCCCTCTGCTGCCGCCCACAGTCCCATAATGTAACGTTTAAAGAATACTCCAACGTACATACTCCTGTATCTGGCTTTGATCTCTTCATCCAGGGACAAGTTATCGTCCATAGTGAAGTGGAGATACAGAATATCTTTCAGACCGGGATCTTTCCCCTCCGCGGCCGCCTGCTGCCTGATACGCTCTGTTTCTTCTTTTCCCAGATATCCGATGGATTTATCTATCCAGTTCTGTTTGAACCAGTGATACGGGCCATCCGGATTACAGTTAAACCAGAATTTTGAACCTTTCACAGAGCATCGGCCTGTTGCCTGGTTCACAAAGGATTCCGGCATCAGGGCAACTTCGTCAAAGAACACTCCTGCCAGCGTGATTCCCTGGATCAGATCCTGAGATCTTTCATCCTTGCCGCCGAATATGTAGAAGTAGTTTTCTTTTCCGTCTTTTCGGATGGTTAGAAGGTTGTCTGCCCTGTGATCCGTGATGGAATATCCTCTTGATCGAAGCATCAGTTTCAACCAGAACAGAACATTTCTCCGGAAGGATCCTATGGTCTTTCCGCACATGGCAAAGTTCTGGCCAGTGAATGTACTCATGGCCCACATAACGAATGATAAAGACATGCTGATTGTTTTTCCTGATCGGATTGCTCCATCGGCAATAACTCCGTCCATATCGTGAACTGGAGATTCTTTGCACCACCAGGTCAGGACCTGTTTCTGTTTTCTTGAGAACGGAGAAAAATGAAACGTCTGACCTGTCTGCCTGTTGGCTCTGTTGGATTTCATTTTCTGCAGCTTATCTTTCAGGGTTTTAAGTTTTTCATACATCCTCATCACCCCAGACATTCTGTGCTGTTGCATTCATAGCTTCCAGGAAGCTATCATCTGTGGTATCTTCTGCCTGGTTATCCTGCTTCAGCATCTCGAATTCAAGCTGCATGGTTGCAAGTTCCAGTTTTGCATCATCATAACCAAACTTATGCAGCATCTCGATTGCTTTCTGCTGCCGTGCCTGCACTCTGGTCAGAGCATCCTCTATAGCCTGAATCTGGCCAAGGATGCCTTCATACTTTCGAAGTTCTGTTAGTTTTCCTTTTTCGATACCGGAAGTATATTCTGTTACAGACATTCCGCATGGTACCGAATCTTCTTCTGATCCTGTCTGAGCTTCCAGTTCACGGAGAGACTGGATTCTTTTCAGCATCCGGCGTTCCCTGACTGCAAGAAGCTGGATTTCTCTGAGAAGCAGCTGTTCTTTGTCCGGCCTGATCATCTCTGCCAATGTTCTTTCTTCTGGTTCCAGGGTATCAAAAAAGAGAGTTTCAAACTCTCCTGTCCTGACTGCATTCTTATTTCCCGGCGGACCGGTTCCTCCATGCCCCTCCGCATTTTTATTTCCGGGCTGTCCGCCCTTCTTTTTCGCAACGTTGCGTTTATTCTTTTGCAACGTTGCATTATCCCATTTGTATCTATTTTTCCAGCTTCGGATTGTCCCTACCGGGATTCCGAGCTTCTGAGAAACTTCAATTAATTTCGCTCCAGAAGCATATAGCTTTCTGGCCTCTTCTACTCTCTGATCTGGTGCTCTTGGCAATCCTCACCACCTCTCATTCGTTTCGTTTTTGATATTTGTAAATTACAGTCCTGCCGGCACCATAGTGACAGCCGATTGCCGCCACGCTGAAAAGAGGTGCGCTAACACTTACATACAGTGAATCCATGCGTAAGGTATGTATGCTGTATGAAAAATTGTATTAGAAAAGCACCCCGAAGGGTGCCTTTCTGCGTTGCTTAATATCCTATGATTTGTTGTCAAAATTTTTCAAACTATATTTTTCTTCCAAATTATTTTCTTCTTTTGTTTTTATAGAAGAATTCCCCATCATTAAAGCATTTTCTAAGTCAGAGTCTCTTGAAAAAATCAAATTTAACATATTCGATAAACACCTATATGTGCATAATACAAATACTCCTAAAAGAAAAACCCATAAATAAATTACCTTAGAAATTGTCTTGCTTGAAAATGAGTCTCTAAAATACAAACCAATTGTCACACATACAAGTATTAATCCAACCTTTATAGTAGATTTAATATATTTTAAAAACAATTTCTTTACATCTTTTTCAAAAACATATTTAACAATTTTGGATTCATTTTTCATTCCCAACACAACTGGCAACATCGCTCCTAAAAATCCAATTATTAATGCCGCAAATGTATTAACTCCATCTAGTGCACTATTCATATCCTTATTATGAATAATATCAATTTTTCCAACAATAAACAGACAGGTAATTGCAAAAGAAACTACATATGGATACATTCTTTCACAATAATATTTCATAGTTTCTTTCATTGCCTCCTCTCTAATTATTATATTTAATAGCCTTATATAATACATCTCTGCGTTTTTTGTAATAATATCTCATAGCTGCAAATGCATCTCGATACTCTAATGATTTTTTACTTTGTAAAGTAAATGGTATATAATCATGATATATTTCTTCAAACAAATCAATAATCTCTGTGCCTTTTTCATCATCGTCACTTACTTTAACTTTTGCACTCTTTATAAAATCTTTGTTTTCCAAAATACTCTCAACCATTTCTTTTGATTCATTTCTATACAACACAGATTTTCTTGAATATCCCAAACCAATCTTTACAGATCCCACAAGTCCTCCGGTTGCCTTTATTGGATTTATAATACTTGCCAAAGAACTACGATTATCCGAAGCTTTCCATTTGTCCAAATTTGCAAATGTAATATCTATACTTTTATAATTTCGATTTTTCAGTTTACTCAACTTATCTGTTTCTGCAATTGGTTTTATATAAATTTCTATACGCTCATTGTCATTTGTATAATTTATAAATTCCGTTAATTTTGTTATCCCTAATGAAAATCTATTCATCTGAACCATTAATATACTACTACATTTTTCATATAATAAAGTAATATCCTCTCCCAGATATTCATCATCTTCAAGTTCTACAGGTTCTGATGCTTCATTTTCCTTAACCTTCGTAGGAATATTCGTATCTCGCAATTTTATCAAATGTATTCCCCAAAAATCATCATCTTCTGAATGACTAAAACACTCTATTCGTGCAAGTGTATTACCAAATTTAATAGATTTCTTTAACTTTTGATCTGCATCTATCTTTGCAATCCATTTAACTAAATCATAAATTTTTAAAGGTCCCCATTTATTATCGTTACCTTTTTCTTTGCAAAGCACTCTGAAATAACGAAATTGTATTGTTCTTTTGTATTCCATACGTTTCCCCCATAAAATATAATTTGCTTAAATCATACTCCATCATTTGACATTTTTCAACAAACAATATTTCTGAATCATATCTTATAAGGTGTTTATATTATAGAACATCTGTTCCTATGTGTCCATATTGGAAATTTACACAAAAAGAACCCCGTAATTTCTACGAAGTTCTTTCTGTAAATTATATTTAAGGGATTATCGCCGCCAGGGTGTAGGCTGGCTCTGGCAGCTTGTTGCGAGAATGAGCCTCGTCGTCTCTGCGCCTTTGGCTTCTATTGTATTGTATAACGATATTTCCGATATAAACGATATTTTTTACTTAATCTCACATTTTTTCAAATATGTATCCCTGATGTAAAGTCTCGGATAGTCAGGACTCTGGGAATATCCTGTCTTTTCTGCTATCTTCTCCCATGTCATTCCCTGCTGATAGAATGCCTTAAACACATATCTTGTCTGGCCATCTTCAATGCTCTGGATCCATCGTTCCACTGCTGCCGCCTGTGCCATTTTATGATCGTACGTGCGTTTTCTCCGGTCATATCGTGCCTGGTCGAATCCGACTACACTCTGTGGCCGCGCAAAGCCGGTGGTGTAGTCAAATATCGTACTGTTTCCAAGACCGGCCTCCCCTTGTTTCATTTCAGCCAGTTCCATGCTGAGGACCGGTATTTCCCTCTTTAACTTTCTATAATTGTCCAGGAGCTTCCTGGTGATCTTGATCTCGCCCACTGGTATCCTCCCCTTTCGATGCTTTTAGCCGGGAACGTGTATGCTCCCGGCTTTCTCTATTTCTTCCATTCTTTTCCTGTTTTTCGATCCCGTATGCCTGTAATCTCTAATCCCAGCAGACCTGCCGTATTATTCAGGACACAAAAGGCGTTATAAATGTGTGTCGGCATCCTGCCAGCTGACCGGACTGCCTTTCCAGCTGTCGGATCTGGATATCCTTCGTTGTTCTTATAACTCATTTCACACCTTCTTTCATTTCCGCAAGCCTTTCCTCTGCATCTTCCCGTCTGGCAAATACAATCTGCTTGACCTTACCGGCTTTTATGTAATGCAGTGTGTTTCCTTCCAGGTATGGATAGTGTATCTCTTTCCAGTTTTCCGGAAGAAGATCTGATGCACCAGGGCAGTGCTGATACAGGATGCAGCTGCTGCAGGTTCCATCTTCACTGGCCGGCTGACTTTTACACCCCTGGATCAGTGTGTTATACGCTGACAGCATCAGTTCTGGTGTGATGTCCATCTTCTTCTCATGTCGTTTCATTCTGACCTTCTTTCCTGCTGCCCAGTGATGCTCGCAGGAATCTTCGTCTTCTACAAGGATTCCTCTGCGATCACAAAGACCATCATCGTTATTGATACAGGTTTTACATGTGTTTCCCATCATTTTCTCCTTTCTGCCATGATCCGGTTGAAATTCTCTACGTTTCTGGTGTTTATCCGATATTTCACTCTGTCTGGGGTTTTCTCTGTGCAAATGCGTTTGTATGTTACTGCTCCGATACCGGTGTAATATTGGAATACCCACGTCTGGAAGTTGCGTGGGAGCTTTACAAGCCGGTATCCACATTTTCTGTTAAACAGTTTCTTTTTCTGCCTCCTATTCATTCTCCCCTCCCTGCTACCCTCAGCATCCACTTCCGGTACCTGTCCCATTCTGCCAGGAGCTCAACGTCTAAAGTCTTACTCAGTTTGATATCCTCCGGAATGATCCGGTATTTCTTGTTCACAAGAGCAAAATTGGCTGCTGCCTGGGCTACGTTGTTCTTTGTGCAGCCAGTCTTTTCTGTGACCTGTCTGGCTATCAGCAGGTCTTCAAATACTTGCTTTCCATTCTGATCTACCACCTTATACAGGTTCATTCTCTTTCTCACTGTTTTCCCCTATCTCTACCGGATCCAGATAGTTCCGGCCGAATATCTCCATAAATTCTTTGTGACTGTGCTGCTTTTCAAATAGTCTCTGTGCTGTCCGCTGTAATTCGTGTCGGATCCGGGCGTTGTTGTGCACTGCTTCCGGACCGTAGATGTGATGGTCATGACACAAGTATACTTTCAGGCCATATTCCTCGGAGTTCTTCCGGTTCGGCCCTCCGAATATATGGTGCTCGTCCAGGATCCTGTGTTCATTCCAGTTGTCATGGAGTGTTACACAGAGATAACAGGTCCTGCTGTTTTTATCGTGAAGGATGCTGGCCGGATGGCGCATTCTCTTTTTCTTACTTTTCTGTTTTGGAAATAACATTTCTGCCCCTTTCCGGGGAGGTCAGGGCCTCCCCTTATGTAGTTGTGATATATTTGGATTTTCAAAAACACCCTTTACTCAATCCATGGACGTCCTTTTTTGTCCACTTTTCCACACAGCCATTCTTCCCAGAAGCTGATCTCTCGTAACCTGGAGAATGGTATGCTTCCAAAGGTCCGCATTGCTGCTGCCACGTAATCCGCCCAGCCGTATAATGTGAGCGTTTCAAGATATTCTTTCCGGGTTATTGCTTTTTCCGGAATAGCTTCCGGAATAGTTTCATTATTTTCCGGTACTGGGTCGGACTTCTGTTCTTCTTTATGGATCCCCGGTACAGAATCTTCTGGTTTCTTCGGGATATCTGGTTCTTGCACCGGTTCCGGCATATATTCCGGATGCTGATCGATACTGTCCTGTCCAGGGATCTGTTCTTCCTGTTGCGCCGGCGCAATCTCTGGTTTTTCAATCACCTTCTCGGCTGAAATATCATCATGTACCTTCCCAGTGATTTCACCGCTATTCTCTGGCATTTTCGGTTCCACAGGTTCTTCCTGTTTCTGGGCTGTTGTCCCCTCGTCCGGCAGTACCCCGAAGCATTTTTCCCAGGTATGGGTCCCTGCATCGTACTCATCGAACAAACTGTGCACAACATCAAGGAAATATCGATACGTGATATCCACCGGCGTCTCTCCGAACACCTTGACCATAATCCCTTTTGTTTCCTCGTAAAACATCAGATACACAGTGCCTTTCCGGTAACTCCTGCTGCCGGACGGGCTGATCATCTCTGCCAGGTCTTTTGGTTCCATAATTGAGCTGTACACTGCGTTGAGGATATCTTTATTCTCCCTGCAAAACTCCTGTATCGTTGCTTTCAGCTTTTCTTCCGGGCTTTTTGCATCCTTCCAGTCAAGCAGCCGGGCCGGATCTGCTTCATTTTCTTTTTCAAACCTCTGGAATTCTCTGATATCCTCCCTTTTCACTTCCGGCATGAACATCTGCCGGTCTGCTTCCTGTACCTGCAGGAGTTCGGTCAGCTGCGAGAACTTAAATTCCCGGTACTGTTCTTTCAGTTCCGGTGTATCCCCATCTGCAGAATATGTTTCGTACACGTTCATAAAACGGCTGACACCTGTCCTGGTCATCCCATATTCTGCGGCCGCAAATTCGGCTATGCTGCTGTATCCGTCATTTTTATAAGCACCTGACCGGTCGATCCTCGTCAGCTGCCATCCGATCCGGACAAAACTCTTTACGATACCCCCAAGATTATTTTTGATGTCATTTTTACTCTGGATGTATTCATCCATGCTCAGCTGTACATATTCCATGCTTTCCTCCTTATGCGGTCACTGACTTTATCTGATCTTTTTCCTTTAATGCTTTTATGTATCTTCTCAGATGCCTTTCTATCCTGATTTCATCTGGCTTTGTATCCCGGATCCCATACCACTGCAGGATCTTTGTCCCGCAGATCTCTATTGTGATATACGGTGTTTCCGGCGCTGACTTTGAACGCAGGAAAAGGATCGTGCTCCGGCCGGTGTTATGCTTATTCAGATAGCTGTCCCCGCCGACGCAATGATGGAGGATCCTTCCTTCTGCAACGATCTCTTCTGCTGATCTTGCCGGCCGTATCAGATAATCCTCGTCTTCGTAAAAATATTGATTCCTCAGACCCCTGTAGTTCTTTCGGATGTCCGGATATTTTTCGCTAACTGCCTGTTCTCTCTTGCGGATTTCTTCCGCATTTGTCTCAATGACCATCTGGTCATGGGCAAGCCTCAGGTCTCTCGGAAAAAGGAAAATCTGGTTATGCAGGTCATACCCCCTCTGTATCCGCATATGCAGATAATCCACATAAGTGCGGGTTACGCCGCTTACAACACCTGCTGCCCTTCCACACATGGGTTCCTGCATAGTATCAGGGATCTCACACCCGGAATACTGCTCTATCCTGTGCATGAATTTTGCTACTGTGGTATATTTCAATATTTCTTCCAGATCGTTCTGCCGTACCTGGCTTTCCGCAAGGAATATGCTTTCCTGTACTGTCACGTGAAGTCCCATCCGTTTCTCCATCTGCCACACTTTCAGATAGTCAGGGTTTCCCTGTAAGGTCTTCAGGTCCCTGAGCCTTCTTTTATAGATTCCAAGAAAACATTCCGGCTTTATGGCATCCTTGTCTGCTATGATCCCGCAGTAGCCCTCTACTATGGATTCCGCTATATGATGTAATCCCATTTTCACAAACATCTCTATCTGCGGCCATTGGATATATCTTTCGAGGTATTCTTTCAGGTTGTACATGGTCTTATGTTTTCCATACATCTCTGCTGCCGAATATCTCAGGAATGTGGTCCGGAGTTCTTTGTAGCTTTCCGGATATATCTTTGCTGCTTTGATCGAAATGTTGTTCATTCCGCACAAATTGCAGTCATCCCAGAATTCTCCGGAGTAAGAACTAAATTTATGATAATCTGTCTGTGGCCTTTTTCCTTTTTCCAGGTAAGTCCTTGCGATCTCAGTTATGATCATCTTTTCGCCTGCGCCTGTCATGATCTCTTTTTCATCCAGGAAAGTATCCAGTCTGTATGTTTTTTCTATCTCCACATATCTGATCACTGCTCCATCATCCTTATATCTCTGTGCAATAAAGCAGTTCATCCCATGCCCCCATACTCCTTTGGTCTTTCCCTGGGCTTTATACACGCCTGTAGCACCACAATGAGGGCACATTCCTACCGAACCATGTTGTGGGACTGGGATTATCTTTTCAAACTGCCCCTCGTAGGTATCTGCGCTTCTGACCGCTGCCTCTGTCACCTGTCCGCATGCAGAGCAGGCTATATCCGCATATCTTCCATGACGCTTGTAGTACAGGAAGTGTTCTGTTCCGATGCCTGTTTTTTTCGCCCAGTCCTCCAACCCATTTGGAAGCGGCGGGGTGTTCTGTTCCCGTTCTTTAAGCCTGTCCGCACGTTTGTCTTCCCTTTTCTGGACTCTTTGCGCTTTGATGTTGTGGATCAGGCTCTGCAGGGCACCTACCCAGGTGGTATATTTCCGTTCCCACGTACCTCCGGCAAACTTCCACACCATATCTCCCTGGGACCTAGCCATATAGCACTTGTTGTCTCTTTTTTTGCAGTTACTGCCGATCTTTTCCCTTTCTTCATCCAGCCCTGCTGCCGACCAGACGCCTGCATCCGGATAATACAAGCCCCAGTCCTTCTGGGTAAACACCATCCGGATCCACGGGGTCTGCAGCTCCCGTTTTTTGTTTTCGTAAACTTCAACAAACAGATGGCTCTCTCCACGGAGATCCTGGAAAAATGCAACTGCTGTGTTACGATACTGTTTGTCTGCCCTGACACCGCCCCGGAATGGGATCTTTTCTATCTCCTTTTTCTTCATTTCCTGCTGCCTCCCAGATAGTAATCACGGATCAGTTTTTTTGCGGTACCCATGTCCGGATCTCCGAAAGTTACTCTTCCGGCGTTGACTCCTGCAGCCTTTATGATCTCCTTGTCCACAGGTACCTGGTTCTTAAAGGCATACTTCAAGATCTCTGCGATGCACTGCTTCAGGCTCTTTCCTTTCTTGCGGACCTGGTGTGCGACCATCTCATCCTCCATACAGAGCCCCCGGATATACTCCACCCAGTCATTCATCAGACCGGCCAGTTTCAGAGATCCGCATTCCACATCCAGTTTCCCCATGGCGGCCGTCACAGCGTCACAAAGATACGGGATATCGCCGGACTGATACATCTCAACATAGTCTTCCGGGATGCCATTCTCCTGCGCCATCACTTTCAGGCTCTGGATATCTCCTTCATTCAGCAGGTTCTCTGCAAGCTCGTTGATCTCCCTGCAGCTGCTCATCTCTCCAAATCTTTCGAACATTTACATCTTCTCCTTTCGTTCACTTTATACAGGCTTTACGAACCTGATCTGCATATTCCTGCAATTTACAGTGATAGCAGTACCAGTCCATTTCTTCCTGTGACAATTTCTCCTGCCTGTGACAGCACAGGCTATCGCAGACATAAGTTTCTAATGTCTCAAGCTGTTCATCTATTTCCTCGCATTTACTTTGTTTCACTTCTTCCTCCCTGTTCAATAATGGTATCCTGACATCTGACACATTACTTTTCGCCCAGTTTGTTTCTCCACTTCTTTTTCGCATCTTCCAGCCGCCATCTGTTCCTGCAGCCAGCCAGAGTAACTGTGTTTATCAGTGTTTGCGGTTATATCCAGTCGGTGTTTTTCTGCCAGCTCCCAGATTTTTTTCCAGAGATCCGCATTTCGGATTAAACTACCTTTGGAATCTTTCCAGTCCGTTTCTGCCATCTCTGAAAGCTTTCTAATATGCGCTGCTACATAAGCATCCTCCGTATGTACACAAATCCTGCTTGTTTTCGTGATCCTGGATAGTGCAGCCGCAAGGTTCTGAAGGTTTGCACTGTGGTAAGTCCCGGATATACGTCTGAACCCTTCTACGGTCCGGATTGCGCCGGCGCAAATCGTCTCAAGGACATACCCACACCTTCTGTCCATATTCTTTTGTACTTTGCTGTCTGTTTCCAGATATATGTCTACTTTCCACACTCTTCTCACCTCAGATCTGCAGCTTTATGTATGTATAATGCCGGTATGGGAACCCTGTAACCGGATTGATACCCATATGTACGGATTCCGGATCTATGTAATACCCTTTTGGAGCTTTGGGATAAATCATGTGTCCATACTTGTCCACCAGGCTCCTGCGGTTAATCACCTTCTGTTTTGGTTCTTTACGGATCAGGTTCCTGGAAGGATGATATCTCTTTACACCTTCCGGCTCCCATTCTTCCAACGGCTTGGCAATGTATTCTGCCAGATCCGCAAAGCCCCCGGTGTCATTGACAGAACGGATGTTGATGTGTCCCTTTGTCCACAGTTCCGTAAAAATCATGTCTGTACCTGTGTTCTCTGTTTGGATCCGGTTCACCAGGATATGGACATGGGGCCCTCCCCGTTTTCCAATCTGCAGGCGGTATATGTATTTCAGTTCTTTTCCTAGCTTCCGGTATCTTTTCCTTACCTTTTTGATCAGATCCGTTACATCCTTCTTCATCTGTTCCCATGCGGGGCGGTCCCCTTTTCGGTATGTGATCGTCATCCAGTAATCATACTTTCCAAAGTTCCACTTGATCAGTCTTCTCAGGTCCCGCTCTCGCTTCCACTTGTTCTGCCTTTTGATATCCTCCGGAGAAGCTTTCTTCCTCTTCTCTCTCTTCTGTCCTCTGGCTCCATAACGTCCTGTGTGTTTCTCTTCTATCTCCAGGGATTCCCCACAGTCCCATAAGTGCCTTACATACGCACATCTCATATCTCACCTGGTCCTATCTCTAATACTCCTTATCAAGCCTGTAAGGGGACTTATACCCCAAAAATAAATACGGGCTTTTCACCCGTGCCGCTTGACTGTTCTCCTCCCAGATGCTATGATGTTATTGAACGTTTACATCTGGGATTTTTCCCTTTGCCAGCACACTGCTATGTGCTGGCATTTTTTATCTTCGTTTCTTATACCCCGTCCCGACCACGGCCACAAACGCCACCTGCCAGAACAACCCTGCCATCAGGAGCATCTCTGCCGGGCTTCTCCACTGCCAGAACGGCAGATTTGCCACCGGGAGGGCTATACACAGGGATATGATCGCATCTCGTTTCATTTTTTGCCTCTTTTCTTATGTTCCTCATCCACCAGAGGGCGGAGCTCTGCAAGTTCCTTCTACCCCACTGATTTTCTTATGTAATAATCATTCACTATCCGGGATACGTTATCTATGATCTTCTGGTTGTCTTCCGGAGTGTTGTTCTTGCAGTAGTCGTCGTGGATCCGGATTACTCCTCCGGATCCGTTTTTGATTTCTTTGATAACTGCCATCTGGTTCACCTCCTGTTTTATCGTATGAAGATTGTATTTGTTGTGTTTATAGAATTTTTACTACTTTGTCGAACGCTTTTTCTTGCAGTTTCGACGGTGCGCTCCTATTCTGTATATACAGGGTGCTGGCACACCCGAGTATATATAGAAAGGAGATACATACATGACAAATGAACAGATTGCCCATGATCTGGCTGTTGCACGAATGGCTGGTAAGCAGCTTCCGGCAGATATTCTGGTTGAAGAGTATAAAAAGAATTACAAAGAAATACTCAAATACTTGAAAACCCAAACACCTAAAGCCAGATTTCGGGAAATTTAGCATTTAAATGTTCTGAAATTGCAGATATATATCTGCGGCATCTCTAAGAACAAGCATGGCATCTTTTGCTGAAAGTTTTTTAGAATTTTTGTCTATCGTATCTAAAACTTTCAGCGAAAGAATTGCCAGATCATCTGTGGACGAATATTCTAATGCTCCAGCTTTAATTGCTTTTTTTCCAACTTTTTCATATTTCCCTTTTGCCATTCTTTTCCTCTCACCTCCTATGCTGTTTTTTCACTCCTCTTGGGAAGAATTTTTTTGAAGTCTGCGTAAAGTAACCAACGTATTTTCATTGCTTTTAATTGTCATTTCACACATTTCTTTTACATAGCCATCTACTTTCTTGAAATAGTAGGTGGCTACTATTTTGGCTGTGATTGCTGATACAATTACGGATGCCATAATCACTATCACCTCTCTCACCTCCTATCCGGCCTTGCGGGCCTCAATGGTTATCCTACAAGCCTTCTTTCCTGTAATACTGTTGTAATATCTTTCATAAAATGCTAAAATTCTTTCATAATATAATGAAAAGAGGTATTTTATGTCGGATTACAATGATTCTCTCAAACGTATGACTAAAATCATGTCTGATAGTTTGCTTTGTACATCACAATTTCATAAAGCCGTAACTTCTTCTACTGCTTTTGCTACTACTCAAAGTGTAGCTAAAATCATGGAGCCGTATCGAAATTTGTGTGAAAATTTCAAAACCGCTTATTCAGATTCTATTGCCAAAACTATAGGTTCTTGTTTATCACAACAATTGGCAAAGTCCCTTTCTGACAGCATACACAAAAGCTTTTCTGATTCTTTAAAAAGAAATCCTGCTTTTAATGAATTATCCTCAACTCTCAACGCCATAACACCGGAACTAATTTTTACATCACTTTCACATACATATGATTTTCCGAAAGACTTAGGTGGTATCTCCGAAAAAGATAATGATGATTTTATTGTTATTGATAATGCAGTAAGTACGGCGTACGACATACCTTGTACTGTTGCAGTTCCTATTAATGAGCATAAGCGTAAGATCTCAACATCTGATTTTTGCGCTATCATTAGTCTCATTATCGCTATCATTTCCGGTATAATCATTCCTTTGTATCTGCAATCTAAGCCTTCTGAAACTGAAGTGATCGAGCTTCAGCTTTTGCAATCTCAAAACGAATTATTGCAGCAACTCCTACATAATGCAGACATTTCTTCTTCAAGTGAAATTGAAGCAATCAATGAGTTGAAGCAATCTGTCGAAGAGCAAAGTAAACAGCTTTCACAGTGTCAAGAAACCCTTGGCAAGTTTGAAGAAGCTCTTGATAATCACGAGACAGTCGAGAATATTGATACAGCAAAGAAACCAATACAATAATTGCACTTACCTGCGTAATTACCAGACAGATCTTAAGCATGTTTATCTGATTACGCAGGTAAACAATTTCTTTTTCCGTTTCTTCCATTTAAACCGCCTTTCTCTGTTCGTCTCTATTCAGTAAGTAATCAATTGTTACGCCAAAAATGTCTGACATCTTTATTAATGCCGTACTGGGAATAGGATTCACTCCGTTCAGCCAGTTATAATAGGTCTTTACAGAAATTCCAATTTGAGTTGCAAGTTCTTCTTTAGACATTCCATTCCTTGCCCTTTCAGCCTCTATGCTGTTAAACATCATTATTTCCACCTCCTCGTTACTCGTTTTGTGAATTTCTGTTTATATAATATTCTCATATTGAGAATTTGTCAATACTCATTTTGTAAATTATTTTTCATTTTGTGAATTATTTAATTGACAATATGTAAAATATGTAATAGTATGAATCTATAAGGAGGTACTCTTAATGATTGGAGAAAAGCTCAAGGAAATTCGCGAAAATCTTGGATTAAATAAGAAAGAATTTGCCCAATATATTGGAATAAAATACACTACCTATAATGGTTATGAAACCGAAGCTCGGGAACCCTCTTCAGATTTTTTAATTCTTATTTCAGAAAAATTTGATGTATCAATAGATTATCTTCTTGGTTTAAAAGACGAACGTGAAATTTTACATGCTTACAAACTTCGTTCTGGAGAATATGAGCATATAAAAAAATACCGTGAACTCGACACTCACGGTAAAGATATGGTTGATACTGTTCTTCAGAAAGAATATGACCACATTATTGAATTGCGTGATTTTGCTCCGCAATCTAAATATATAGGTAAAGATCCCGATAACATTGTCACTGTTGATCTCACACCTCTCGCTGCTCATACTCGTACAGATGTAGAACAAACTCCTGAAGGTGTTCAGCATGATCTGGATATTATGAACGATGATTCTCAATGGGAATAGAAAGGGGAAATGCAAATGCCAGAATTAAGTAGATTTGAGGGGATGGTTATTAAAATGTTATTTAATGACACTGTCCAGCATAATAAGCCGCATGTCCATGTTACTTACGGTGAATACAGAGCTTCTGTTGGTATTGACGGTGAACTGCTTGCTGGATCGCTTCCGCAAAAACAGTTTAAAATGCTGGTCGGTTGGCTTGCTCTGCACGAAGATGAAGCTTATGCAGCTTGGAACAAAGCTGTCAGAGGCGAACACTTTGATAAGATTAAGCCTTTACAGTAAGGAGGAATTCTTTATGTTTATTTCAAATGGAATTGTTTACGCTAGTGAACGCCCGGAAAATGTACAGATTATTGCAGTAAAACCATTGGATGATATGATGATGCTTCTCACTTTTTCAACTGGTGAGCAGAGACTTTTTGATGCTTCGGTATTAAACGGCCCCGCTTTCGCTCCATTAACTGATGAAAAAATATTCAAAGACTGCAAAATCGTAGATGGAGTTGTCACCTGGATGGACGAAGATATTGACTGTGCTCCTGAGTATATGTACGAGCATAGTTATGCGTATCCGTCTTTAAAATCCGTAATTTGAATTAAAAGGACTGATTTATTTGACCTACGAACAACTTTTAACTACTGCCGATCAGGCCGGTCTTACGGTAAAAGAACGTCCACTTCAAAAACATGATGGTCTGATCCGTGGCAATCGCATTGCTATTCGAAAAAGTATTGACACTCAGGCTGAAAAGTCCTGTGTGCTGGCTGAAGAACTTGGTCACCACTACACCACTACTGGCAATATCCTGGAACAGTCAACTGATGTGATGAACCAGAAGCAGGAATACCGTGCCAGACTTTACGGCTATAACCTCCGGGTTGGCCTGATCGGGATCATCAAAGCCTATGAAGCCCGCTGCCGAAATCTTCATGAGATAGCTGAACATCTGGATGTACCGGAGGATTATCTCATTGAAGTGATCGACTGCTACCGTTCCAAATACGGACAGTATGTTGCTGTGGATAATTATATAATCTATTTTATTCCGCAGTTGGCTGTGATGAGAATTGATGTTTTATAATAAATGCATAATGATGGCATAGAGTAATAACCAAGTAGTAAAGGTCGGAAAGGCTCCCGACACACTCGCAAGAGTACCTGAGATGATGGATACGCCGCCCATCTTGTTGCTTGGATCATCTTAAAGGTGTTGTCATTATGGCAACACCTTTTTTCTATAATAAAGAACGCAAATAAGCGATTTTCTGTAAGGAACGTCGTATTATTTATGCATATTATATTTTAAAGGGAGAATACACTAATGAAAAAGAAATGGTACTTACAAACATGGTTTATTGCATTACTTTTCTTCATTGCATTCTTTTTCATTGTAATGGTACCTATCGCTGGACTAATAATACTTGTTGTTGGTATTGCATTAATTATTATTCAAGCGAAAGATAACAAAAGATTGCTATCTGCATATGGTACATATGATGAAATAGTTGCAAAAACAAACAAACTTGAAGAAGATTTTTCCAATAAGCAAATAGAGTTGGAGAAAGATTTTTCCGATAAGCAGGAACAGTTAGATGATGAATATCACGAAAAAGAATCCTCTTTGGAGAATCAGTATAAAGCAAATTGGAATAAGTTATCCCTTAAAGAAACAGAGTACACTCAACAAATAGACCTGTTAAAACAAGAAATAAGTAACTTATCCCAGGAATCTGACCAGTTAACTGCTGCGGTTCTTGTAGATCACTATAATTTTGCTGAATATGATGGACTTTTCTCGGAAGATTGTAAAAGTAAGCTTGTCATTTTAAAGAATGAAGAACAAGAATTAATAAAGTCCGGCAATGCTTTTGATATTTCATTTTCAAGTTCGAGGAAAGCTACTAATGATAACAAAAAACAGATTTTGCGGTGTTTTCAGGCTGAGTGTACAAATTTATTATTAAATTTGTCTGTCAAAAATATTGATTCTGTACGATCCAAGGTAGCAAAATCTTTTGAGAGTCTCAATAAGATTTTTGAAATCGATGGCGTTGTTTTAAATTCTAAGCTACTTGAGATAAAATTAGAAGAACTCAATTTAACATATACTTTTCAGTTAAAGCAACAGCAAGAAAAAGAACGGCAAAAAGCTATTAAAGAGCAGATGGTAGAGGAAGAAAAGGTACGCCGTGAAATTGAACGTCAGAAAGCTAAAATTGATAAGGACTGTAATCAATTTAATAACGAAGTAAAAAAACTTATGGCATATATGCAAAAAACTTCCAGTGATGTTGAAAAACAATTGTACATTGATAAAATCAAAGAACTTGAAGATAAATTACGAGATTTAGAGGACGATAAGAAAAATGTACTGGACAGAGAAGCGAATGCAAAAGCCGGATTTGTGTATGTTATTTCAAATATTGGTTCATTCGGAGAAGATATTTATAAAATTGGAATGACACGTCGTCTCGAACCCATGGATAGAATAAAGGAGCTCAGCAGTGCTTCGGTTCCATTTGAATTTGATGTACATGCTATGATTTTTTCTGAAAATGCACCGGAATTGGAAACTCTCTTACATAAACACTTTGAAAAACAAAGCGTCAACCGTGTAAATCTTCGAAAAGAATTTTTCCATGTATCTCTTGATGAGATTGAAAAGGTTGTTCATGATAACTTTAATGACATTGCAAATTTTACAAAAGTTCCCGTTGCAAAAGAATATCGACAAACTTTATCTTTAATTGAATCTGAATCAAAATAAATAAAAAACCGCCCCAGTACGCCAATACCGGGACGGTGGTGGATCTCCGAAGAGATACCTCATTCGCAAAAATATTGTATCATCTTCGGAGCGGCTGCACAATCAGAACGTTTGTGTGGTCGTTATTTTTGTACCCATTTTTACATATTTTAAACCGAGGTGATATTATGGAACTTTTAAATGTATGTATCTACCTGCGTAAGTCCCGTGCTGATCGGGAAGCTGAAGCCAGGGGTGAAGGTGAAACTCTCGCCCGTCATGAACGGATTTTGCTGGATCTTGCTAAAAAGCGTGGTTATAATGTGGGCGCAATCTATAAAGAGATCGTATCCGGTGAGACAATCTCTGCAAGGCCTGTTATGCAACAGGTTCTCCATGAAGTAGAAGCTGGCATGTGGGATGGTGTCCTGGTTGTCGAGGTTGAGCGTCTGGCCAGGGGCGATACCATTGACCAGGGTGTTGTTTCCAGAGCTTTCCAGTATTCTGACACTATGATCATCACTCCTTCAAAGACCTATGATCCGAACAATGAGTTTGATGAAGAGTATTTTGAGTTTGGTCTGTTCATGAGCCGCCGTGAATACAAAACTATTAAACGCCGCCTAAACGCAGGCAGAATCTCTTCTGTAAAAGAAGGGAAGTATTGTGGCAATAAACCGCCTTACGGATACAAGCGTGTGAAACTGCAGCGCGAAAAGGGTTGGACTCTTGAACCGGTACCTGAGCAGGCGGAAGTTGTTAAAATGATCTTCTCCTGGTATGCCGGATATGGCTGTGAGCAAATCGGCATGGCCAAGATCGTCCGGAAGTTAAATGATACCGGCGTTGCAACTATGTACAAAAAGCCCTGGACTGTTGCCAGTCTATCAAAAATGTTAAGCAATCCTGTGTACATTGGTATGGTTCGATGGAACGCCCGAAAAACGGTTAAATCCGTTAAAGATGGAGTAATCACCCGCTCCCGTCCGCTTGCAAAAGATTATTTATTATGTCCGGGGCGACATCCTGCAATAATATCTGAGGAATTATATAATGCTGCTCAACATATCCGAAAGAAAAACCCTCCCCGGCCTGTCGGTGTGCGTAATACAGTCAAAAACCCTCTGGCCGGTATCGTATACTGCAGCAAATGTGGCCGCGCCATGGTACGCCGCCCTTACCAGAAAAGCGGACAGGAAGATACTTTATTATGTCCTTATACCTCCTGTCCTACAGTCAGCAGTAAGTTATCTCTTGTGGAAAAATCTCTGCTGGATGGTTTACGTGAGCTTGTTGACGGCTATAAGCTTAATGGAGATGTGTCCGAATCGGACACCAGCGATATGATTTCTTCTAAGGAAATTCTTATTGCAGAAAAACATGCAGAGATAAAGAAATTGAATGATCAGAAGTTGAAGCAGTATGATCTCCTTGAACAAGGTATCTACAGTACAGAAATATTCCTGGAGCGTTCAAAGGCAACTGCTGCTGCTCTGGAAGCTTGCTCTGCTGCTATCGAACGTCTCCAGGAAGAACTTGAACGTGATCGTCTCCTTCTTGAGCAGCGTTCTTCCTTTATTCCTCGCTGCGAAGATCTTCTTGCGCATTACTGGGATCTTGATATCCCTACCAGAAACAGGATTCTGAGAGAGCTGATTGATAAAGTTCTGTACACAAAGGATACGAAAAACGCTTTCCTGGAAGGAGATAAAATCACATTCCTGCTTGATATCTTCCCGAAAATCCAGGAAAATATATAATGATAACATCCATGTGCCAGTTCTTCTGTTCCCACATCATTGAGCACTGCCGCGACCATCCGGTTCGGTGCGGTAAAACGCTGGGAAAGATACCGCATGGAAGCTCCTATTTCTCCGTCCGGCCCGCCATACTGGCTGGATATAAACTGTGCCAGCTTTGCGTTGGGCGTCTTGATATTTACAGGATACTGGAGTCTTTTTTCATAATTCCACATACCTTATCTGCACCCTCCTTCCTGTTCCCATGGAAACGGCTGTTCCATCCACTGCCATGACTTAAGATCGCTGTCGTTTCCGGTATCAATGGTCAGCGGTCCATAAAATTTTGCATATTTTTCCAGGAGCTCATTTCTTCTGGCTGAAAGCTCACTGTAATATTCAAGAGCTCTTTTTTCTTTTGGATGCGTATCCAGAAAAAGGAGAAGATCGTCAATGGCAAAGCTTACCTGGTCAATAAACTGCAGCAGTTCTTTTTTGGAAGTACAATTTCCGGACATCATCGACTTCCTCCTCTCCTGCCGCAGAACGGCTTGCAAAGCTCAGGGAAAATAGTTCCGACCTGAAGAGCTTTTTTCAGCTCAAAGGTAGGCGCAAATTCCTGGTATGGCACATACGCCATTGCAGGAACCTGTTTTGCCATATCAGAAAATGATCGATCCGTCCGGCCTGCCATCCCGCTATTCATCCCACAGGTATACTGATATGGCCGGCAGCCCGAACGATTCATCTGAAATCGGTCCATAATCGAAATCCTTTCATTCATGATCACGCTATATTTTATGACCGTTTTTTAAACTTGTGAAAACAGGAATGTTCACTTTCCTTCACATATATCTATCTTTCTGCCATTTTTTTCTATATATACAGGAAAATATTACTGTTTAAAAATCAGATATACAGTGCTATAATCTCATCTTTGACAGTTGATTAGTTAAAAAAGTGCCACAATCCCTGTAAATACAAGGGGTGTGGCACTTTTTCTTGCATACACGAAATA
>NZ_JBQHWA010000031.1:0-35078 GCF_052064225.1 Blautia massiliensis (ex Liu et al. 2021)
GTGGTGGTCTTATTTTGATACCCAATTTTCAACCTGTATAAAATTTTCAATGTTCTTTCAATTTAGCCTTGACTTTTTATTTGCAGGCTTAATTTCTCCATTTTTGCGATATTTTGACTTTCAGTGCTTTATCTGCTAGAATGTTATAATATAACTTTTTTGAAAGGAAAGAACAATATGAAGACAGTGAAACATCTGCCGGCTTTCTTGATGATCATTCTTCTCTCAGTTTTTTTATGTAGCTGCTCCCAGTCGGCCAAAGCTCATGCGGAGAAGGCGATCAAAAAAGATCTGGATCTTCTTAAAAATCTGGACTCTGAAACAACCATGCAGTACATATCCTATCAGGAACTGTTTCCGGATTCTGATGACAGCACAAAGCTTTCTGCTGACATAAAAGAAGTATTTTCTCTCTTCTTTCAGAATTTCGATTACAAAATCCTGGGTATATCCGTTGATAGCGACGAAAAAAATGCTTCTGCACAGCTTAAGCTTACTACTCTGGATGCTGAGGCTCTTGCCAGTGATTTTGTTTCTGCAAGCCTTCAGGAAGAAATACTGGAAACCGCCTCCGGTAAAGAAAATGATAACGGAAATTCCCTGGAGCAGCGTTATCTGCTCCTGTACAAGCTTCTCAAGAATAACACGTACAGTTCTGCAGAACGCAATACTTCCATCCAACTAAACAATCTTGGATCTTCTTCAGAACCTGACTGGGAGATTACGCACAGTTCCTCTCTCGAAAATGATCTGGTCGGTGGCCTTATCACCTATCTGTCCGATCCTGATCTTGTGCCGCCTGCCGAAACGCTTACCGTCTATCTGAAAACGCTTCAGGAAATGGATGTAAAGCAGATGGCTAATTATTTAGGGCTGGATTCCATTCTGAACACTTCAGATTCGGCAAAAAACGCCATTGCCTCTGCCCTTATGGAACAGTTTCACTCCTGTTTTAACTACAAAATATCAAGCACCTCTGTTTCCGGATATCTTGCTGAGGTGGACGCAGAGCTTACCACATTTGACAGTAATTCCATTCTTACACAGTACGAAAAAGAATTGAATACTTATCTGGCTTCTGCAGATGCAGTGATCGACGGTTCCCAGAAGCGTTACAACAAATCACATGAACTGCTTCTGGACAGTATCAGGAATAATCAGGCAACCATAACTGCCACTGCTACCTTCCATCTCACAAACGATGGTGCATCCTGGAAGCTTGAGAATGCAGGTACCGAACTGGGCAATGCCATCTTCGGAACTCTTACCGCTTCACCGGTTCCTGAAGATTCTACCGAAGATAACGAATAAAGAATAAAAGCTAGAAAACCCGTGAATATCTGCTTTCTCTGACAGGAAAGCGTGATCTTCACGGGTTTTTTATATTCTTCTTTTTTATATTCCGGATATGATCTTTATAAAAAGCAATGCAAGGACTATAAGAATAATAGGCCGTATGATCCGGCTTCCGTTTTTCATAACCATACCTGCACCGGTATAATGTCCTGCGATCGAGAACACTGACGCTGCAATTCCAAGCATGATCACAATCTTTCCGCTGAGCAGAAATACAACAAGAGCCGCTACATTAGAAGAGAGGTTGGTAACCTTCATGGTACCGGAAGCTTTTGCCACACTCATTTTTCCCAATCCTGTAAACAAAAGCAAGAGAAAAGTTCCTGTTCCTGGTCCATAAAAGCCATCATAGCATCCTACAGCAAGAGAGCATACGGCACAGAGCAGGATCTGTTTTTTTCTGGCGATCTCGCCACCCTTCTCATCCATATTTTTCTTGCGCAGCACATAAAAAGCAACCACCGGAAGAACAGGGATCAGCATATAACGCAGGAGCTTATCACTGGCTATAAGAGCAAGGTGAGCTCCTATGGAAGATCCCAGAAGCGCCATTGGAATACATGGAAGCACCAGGATCCAGTCCACAAATTTATTTTTGCACAGACGGACAGTTGAGATCAATGTTCCTGTTGCTGATGACAGCTTGTTGGTGGCAACAGCATTATGTACAGGAACTCCGGCCAAAAGATAAGCAGGCAGGGAGATCAGTCCTCCCCCGCCTGCTACAGCATCTACAAATCCGGCAAGAAATACAAGTGGACAAACGATCAGAAATGTATAGATTGTCGGCTGCATGATCTTTTATTCTTCCTCTTCTTTCTGCGGCTCAAGGTCAAGTCCCAGCTCATGAAGCTGTGCCTCACTTACCTGGCTAGGAGACTGAGTCATCAGACAGGAGGCATCCTTAACCTTCGGGAATGCAATAACATCACGGATCGTATCTGCCTTTGCCATAAGCATAACAAGTCTGTCAAGGCCATATGCAAGTCCTGCGTGTGGCGGAACTCCATATTTGAAGGCATCCAGAAGGAATCCGAACTGCTCATGTGCAGCTTCTTTTGTGAAGCCAAGTGCCTCAAACATTCTTTCCTGAATATCATCCTGATGGATACGCACGCTGCCGCCGCCGATCTCATTTCCGTTAAGAACGATGTCGTATGCTTTTGCACGAACCTTTCCCGGATCTGTGTCAAGAAGCGGAAGATCCTCCTCCATAAGCATGGTGAACGGATGGTGCATTGCTGTAAAACGGTTCTCCTCCTCGCTCCACTCAAGAAGCGGGAACTCTGTTACCCATACGAAACTATACTCATTTTTATCTAAAAGATCCATCTGTTTTGCAAGCTCAAGACGGAGTGCTCCCAGTACATCGTATACCAATTTTGTCTTATCTGCTGCAAAAAGAAGAAGATCTCCCGGCTTGCCGTCCATAGCTTTTACAAGAGCATCCATCTCTTCATCTGTCATAAACTTGGCGAAAGAAGACTTTCTGGTTCCGTCCTCTGCAATGGCAATGTATGCAAGACCTTTTGCACCATAACCTTTTACGAACTCAACAAGCTTATCGATCTTCTTTCTCGGCATTGCGCCCTGACCTTCTGCATTGATACCACGAACACTTCCGCCGTTCTCAAGCGCACCTGTGAACACACCAAATCCGCAGTCTTTTACGATATCACTGACATCATGAAGTTCCATACCGAAACGCATATCCGGCTTGTCGGAACCAAAACGATCCATAGCTTCCTGCCAGGTAATTCTCTGGATCGGGAGTTTTACATCGATATCCAGAACTTCTTTGAACAGGAATGCAAGATATCTCTCGTTAACATCGATAACATCGTCTACATCAACAAAGGAAAGCTCCATATCGATCTGTGTGAACTCCGGCTGACGGTCAGCACGAAGATCCTCATCACGGAAGCATCTTGCGATCTGGATATAACGATCAAATCCGGAGCACATCAGAAGCTGCTTGTACAGCTGCGGAGACTGTGGAAGGCCATAGAAGCTTCCCGGATGAACACGTGATGGTACCAGATAGTCTCTGGCTCCCTCAGGAGTACTCTTTCCAAGCATCGGTGTCTCAATCTCAAGAAATCCCTCTTCTGTAAAGAACTGTCTTGTAAGCTGGGCAACCTTGCTCTTCATCATGATATTTCTCTGAAGATCCGGTCTTCTTAAATCAAGATAACGATATTTAAGTCGGATCTCATCTTTTGTCTTGCTATTCTCCTCGATCGGGAATGGAGGAACATCTGCCTCAGCAAGAACACGGAGGGATTTTACACGAAGCTCGATCTCGCCAGTTGCAAGATTCTCGTTTACTGCTCCTCCACGTTTCTCTACGGTACCGGTTACAGCAATAACAAACTCACTACGCAGTTTACCTGCTTTTGTAAAGCCTTCCTCGTCAATGCTGCCATTCTCAAAAATCAGCTGCATGATCCCGGAACGGTCACGAAGATCCACAAATACAAGACCTCCTTTATTTCTGGCTTTTGCCACCCATCCCATTAATGTTACTTCTTTTCCGACCATCTCTGTGGTCACTTCTGCACATCGGCAAGTTCTGTGCAGTCCCTGCATGCTTTCAGCCATCTCTTTATCCTCCTCTGACTATTTTTTTCATAGTCATTTTAATTTACTCTGCTATCTCCGTTTTCAGACGGGCGGTTTCAGTCTCTGTTGAAAAATTCTACATACTCTGTATAACCATCTGCTGCCAGCTGGTCTTTCTGGAATTTTTTGTTCTTTTTCATGATAGAGATATTGATCTGTGTACCTGCACTTCTTTCCTCAGTTGCCTGTTTCAGGATGTTCAGAAGCTTGTCTGCCGGCATATTCTTCTCGATCAGATATGCTTTCTTGCCATTCTTGGTTGGAATCTCATAGCCTCTCTCAAGAAGCAGCATAACGATTCTCTCAAATCCAATGGAGAAACCACAAGCACAGGTATTATTTCCTGTAAATTTGCCAATCATCTCATCGTAACGTCCGCCTCCACCGACGCTTCCGCCGAACTCATCCATGGAAATCTCAAAGATCGGACCTGTGTAATAGGACATTCCACGTACCAGTGTAGGGTCAAAGGACATTTTGAAGTCTGCTGTTTTTACAGATTCTACAGTATTGATAATCGTTTCAAGATCCTCTGCAATACCTGCTTCCAGAACATCAGAAAGTTTTTCTTTAATATAACGGACACCCTCAACATCGTTGGTGATCTCACGGAAAAGTCCAAGATAAGTGTCAATGCTCTCTTTCGCAAAGCCCTCTTTCTCAAGCTCCTCTGCAACTCCCTCGATGCCGATCTTATCCATCTTGTCAAGAATAATAAAGACAGTATCAAAGCTCTCTGCCGGGAATCCACTGTACTGAGCCATTGCCTTCAGGATCCTTCTGTCATTGATACGGATCGTAAAGTTATGGAAATCCAGTTTTCCAAGAAGTGTTGTAGTTGCAAGTACAAGCTCGATCTCAGCAAGATAGGTCGGCTCACCCAGGATATCGATATCACACTGCATAAACTGACGGAAACGACCTCTCTGCGGACGGTCAGCTCTCCATACATTTCCCATCTGAAGTGCCTTAAACGGAGCCGGAAGCTCGTTTGCATTATTGGAATAATATCTGGAAAGCGGTACGGTCAGGTCATAGCGAAGTCCGGAATCTGTCAGATCATTCTCTGTTTTTGCAGTATCCAGTTTCAGTTTCTCGCCTCTCTTCATGATCTTGAAGATCAGCTTTTCATTTTCACCGCCCTGCTTGCTGCAGAGATTCTCAATATGTTCTACACAGGGAGTCTCAATTGCGGAAAAACCAAAGGTTCCGTACGTCTCTCTGATCATATTCATCACATAGTTACGGATTGCCATTTCCTTCGGTAAAATGTCCTTCATTCCTGTAACCGGTTTCTTTTTTAATGCCATAGTTTCCTCCTTTATGAATCACCCTCTGAAATGCAAGAAACACCTGCATGTCAAAGTTTTTAATCTCATCGATCATCAGTCTTAAAACTTCATCATTTTCCAGAGCTTTCCGATATGGTCTGTCCATACTCAAAGCCGCATATACATCACATACTCTCAGGATCCTTGCACCCATAGGGATATCCTTTCCGCTTCTGTTGCTGGGATAACCGCTGCCGTCAAAATTCTCATGATGATAAAGAATACTTTCCAGAACATAATCGGAATATCCCTGGTCTTTCAGGATCTCATAACCTAATGTGGAGTGCATGCGGACATACTTCAGTTCTTCAATGACCATCGGATTCTGCTCTTGGCCATTAATGTATCCTTCCAGTTTCAGCTTGCCTATATCATGGAGCATTCCGGCAATAGCCAGCTGATAACATTCTTTCTCACCAAGACCAAGCTCCTTTGCCACATCATAGGCAAGGTTACTGACAACAACCCCATGCTTCAGCTCTGCGGAAAGATCCATTTCCAGAATCCGGTCCTGCGTAGTTTCACTTATCTTCTGTACGCTTTTCAAGGATCCGTCTCTCCTTTCCGTCTACAGCCATTTTGCAATGCCCTCGCGTTTTCTCTCGATCATTTCATCGATACGTGTGATATAATTGACAACATCCTTCACATTCTCCACACGCTCAATGCGCTGTCCGTGATCAAACACAAGCTTGGAGGAACCACCTGCACCCAGTGCGATGATCGGCTGCTTTTCCTCCATAATCAGTATATTGTAAATCCCTGCTTTGTCAACCTCAGAATACCCGACGTTCTCAAAATTCCCCTTCATATTCTTCTGTCTGTACAGATAATAAGGGCCCATTCCCATCTCGTAGGCAGTTTTCATAGTCAGATCCATGATCTCCTGATTGTTTTCAAAGGTCATCTCCTGGTATTTATCACGGAAAATATTCAGTCTTGCCGCACGCTTCACAGCAAGAGAATGTACGGTCAGGCTGTCCGGCCCGAGAGCTTTTACCTCGTCCAGTGTATGCTGCACTTTTGTGATATCTTCGCCGGGAAGACCCACGATCAGATCCATATTGATATTGTCGAATCCGGCTTTTCTTGCCAGATGAAACGCATTCTTTGTCTGTTCTACTGTATGACGTCTGCCAATGATATCCAGGGTTTCCTGATTCATGGTCTGTGGATTTACAGAAATCCTGGTAACCGGAAACTCCCGGATCGCCTGAAGCTTTTCCAAGGTTATACTGTCCGGTCTTCCTGCCTCAACCGTAAATTCTTCCAGCTCCTCACAGGGAAAATATTCCGTGATCGCGCCAAGAAGTCTCCGAAGCTGATCCGGCTCCAGTGTGGTAGGTGTTCCCCCACCGATATAGACCGTATCCAGCTTCCGGTTTTTCATCATCCCGGAAACAGCCCGGATTTCCTTTACCAGCGCATCCAGATACGCCTCCACATATTTACGCCATCTCTCCAGCGGATAGGAACTGAATGAACAGTACAGACAGATACTCGGACAGAAAGGAATGCCAACATAAAGGCTGTAACCGTTTTCATAATCAATGTTTTTCAGGATATCCCGCTCACGATTTGCGATGGTAACTGCAAGAGCTGTTTTCTCCGGACTTACCAGATACTGATCTCTCATATATCTGGCAATCTCCGTATTTTTCATTCCGGACTCCAGCATTCCCATAGCCATTTTCACAGGACGTATGCCTGTAAGATTTCCCCAGGGAAGTGTCTTTCCTGTAGCTTTGGAAAGCATCTGATACAGGGCGTATTTGATCGCGTCTTTATTTTTTCTGCGGATATCATGGGCATCATTGCAAGAAATAAGGGCATCCGAAGCTTCTCCACTGGATTGCCCTTCTATCACAGCCCCATGAGCTGTTTTTTTCTCTATTCCGTTGTTGTAACTGATGGTATAACCTTCTTCATCACGTGAAACCCGGAAGCGGATATCATAATCCGCATCATCCTCTTCATAAAGAGAAACGATCTCATTTCCGGGATAAAACGCTTTGATCAGTTCATACACATCATGCTCAAAATCTCTGTTCTGAAACAAAATGCCAATCTTATACAAATGGATTATACCTCTTTTCATAACCAATGGTTGTGGATGCGTCATGCCCCGGAAATACTTCTGTATCCTCCGGCAAAGTATCCACAAGCTTATGAAGGCTTCTTACGATCTCAGCAGAACTTCCGCCAGGAAAATCGGTTCTTCCCACAGAGCCGCAAAACAATGTATCTCCGCTGAAAAGCACACCTTCGTCTTTGATATAATAGCAGCAGCTTCCTTTGGTATGTCCCGGTGTGTGGAACATCTGGATGGAAAATCCTGCCGCTTCGAAAATCTGCCCGTCATCCAGAAGAACATCCGGCTTAATTGAACAGGCACTTCCATAAACAGCAGTCATATTTATCGTGGGCTCTGCCAGCATTGCTTCTTCCTGCCTGCATGCATAAACCGGGATCTGATATTTTTCCTTCACTTCCTTTACAGCCATGATGTGATCAAAATGACCATGTGTCAGAAGGATCCCCACCGGTTTTCCCTGCATAAGAGATACTTTCTGAAAAACTTTTTCTGCATAGTCTCCCGGGTCTACGATCATCAGTTCGCCGGTCTCTTTATTTTTCAGAAAATAGCAGTTGGTAAACACCTGGCCCAGCACACACTGCTGCATTTCAAGTTTACTCATAAAAATTCCTCCGTTTATCGGGTCAGCCCGTTGTTCGCTCTACATCAAGAACACTTTCAACCTGACGGATCTTTTCGATCAGAGAATTCAGTTCCTGTTTGCTGCATACATTAAAGGACATGGAAATCGTGGCGCGTTCCTGCTTGTTGGTACGGCTGTTAATGGAACGAAGATCGATCTTCCTCTCTGTAAAGATCTTAGAAATATCCACCAGAAGTCCGGTACGGTTATTTGCATAAACCTGGATCTCCGCTTCGTATTTCTCGGAATCCGCTCTGTCCGGCATCTGCCACTCTGCTTCAATGAGACGTTTCCGGTCAATCTCAGGCATGTTGAGCACATTCACACAGTCTGTACGATGAATGGTGATCCCTCTTCCTCTTGTTACAAAGCCTACGATCTCATCTCCCGGGATCGGGCTACAGCATTTGGAAAAACGAACTGCCACATCATGAATGCCTTTTACTACAATGCCACTCTTACTCTTGGCAATGTGAAGCTTCTCCTGTGATTCGGAAGCTGCCTCCAGGACCTGTTCATCTGTAAGATTCTTCTTATGCTCCCTCTCATAGGCTTCTACCAGCTTGTTAAACACCTGACCTTCTTTCAGGCCGCCATGTCCGATCGCTGCCAATACAGAATCCCAGTCTCGGAAACCATATTTATGCATTACCGATTCCATATACTGTGGCTTGGTATATATGCCTGGTTTAAAGCCCTTGGTCTTGGCATACTGATTCAGCATGTCCTTACCCTTCAGGATATTATCTTCCTTCAGTTCTTTCTTAAACCACTGGTTGATCTTATTCTTAGCCTGTGTGCTCTTTACGATCTTCAGCCAGTCACGGCTGGGGCCCTGAGAATTCTGGGATGTTATGATCTCAATACGATCACCGTTTTTGATCTTATATTCAATAGGAACAAGTTTGCCATTGACCCTGGCACCTACCATCTTGTTTCCTACTGCACTGTGCACGCTGTATGCAAAATCAATAGGTGTAGAACCATTGGGAAGTGTTTTTACATCTCCCTGGGGAGTGAAACAGTAAACACTGTCCGCAAAAAGATCCAGATCATTTTTCAGAAGGCTCATGAACTCCCGGTTATCGGACATGTCGCGCTGCCACTCCAGGATCTGGCGCAGCCAGTTCAGCTTCTCTTCCTCGCTCTTTCCAGGTTTCTTACCATCGGAAGTTTCCTTATATTTCCAATGAGCTGCAATACCGTATTCTGCGGTTTTATGCATTTCAAATGTACGGATCTGGATTTCGAAAGGCTGTCCGTTAGGACCAATAAGCGTTGTATGCAGAGACTGATACATATTGGCCTTCGGCATTGCGATATAATCTTTAAATCTGCCGGGGATCGGCTTGTACATCTCATGGATAACACCAAGAGCTGCATAACAGTCCTTCACAGTATCTACAATGATGCGTACAGCAAACAGGTCATAAATCTGATCAATGGTTTTATCCTGATTGACCATCTTCTTATAGATGCTGAAGAAATGCTTCACGCGGCCATCCACCTGTGCCCTGATATTGGCATCCTCCATATGCTGCTTTACCTGTTTCACGATAGAATTAACAAATTCCTCACGGGCGCTTTTGCGAAGAGCAACCTTTTCTACCAGATCATAGTAAACATCCGGCTTCAGATACTTAAGAGAAAGATCATCCAGTTCCACCTTGATCTTGGAAATACCAAGCCGCATCGCGATGGGAGCATAGATATCCATGGTTTCTCTTGCTTTCTCCTGCTGTTTCTCTGGTCTCATATACTGCAGGGTACGCATATTATGAAGACGGTCCGCAAGCTTGATCAGGATAACGCGGATATCCTTAGCCATTGCAAGGAACATCTTTCTTAAATTCTCAGCCTGAACCTCTACCTTGTCCTTGGAATAGGACAGCTGGCCCAGCTTGGTAACACCATCTACCAGAAGCGCTACTTCAGAACCAAATTCCTTTTCTACTTCTTCATACGTCATCCAAGTATCTTCTACCGCATCATGAAGAAGACCTGCCACTATGGTCTCCTTATCCAGCTCAAGATCCGCAAGGATGATCGCAACACAGAGAGGATGAATGATATAAGGTTCACCGGATTTACGTTTCTGATCCTTATGTGCCTCACTGGCCACTTTATAGGCCTTTTCAATCATGGAAATATCTGTAGACGGATGATATTTCTTCACACTTTTTATCAGCTCCTGATAAAGAACCTCAGGGCTTGTAAAATCATGCATGGATTTCACCGCCGCATCTGCCTTCCGGACAGACTCTCTTTTTTCTTCTTCCTTCTGTATCTCAATGTTTTGTTTTTCCGTATTTTTTGTCTCTGCCATTAAATCCCACCTGCCTGTGCACAATTTCATACTGCCGTATGACTACAACAGTTCACATCCCCTTCCACCGACAAAAAATCATTTTCCGTCGTAACAGATCACAGATGCCACATTATAACCTTTGAGACGCTCACGTCCCTTCAGACCTGCAAGCTCCATAAGGAAAACCACCTTGACAACCTCGCCGCCAAGCTCCTCCACAAGCTTGATGGCTGCTTCCACGCTTCCGCCCGTAGCGATCAGGTCATCCACAATAACAACCTTCTGTCCCGGCTTGATGGAATCCTTATGCATCTCGATAGTTGCACTTCCATACTCCAGCTCATAGGTTCTGGAAACGGTCTCACATGGAAGTTTTCCTGCTTTGCGGACCAGAACAAAGGGTTTGTGAAGATTATATGCGATCGGCATACCAAAGATAAAGCCTCTGGATTCAAGACCTGTGATCACATCGAACTCCTCACCCTCCAGACAATCCTGCATAGAATCAATGGCAAGCTGTAATCCATCCGCATCCTGAAGGACGCTGGTAACGTCACGGAAAATAATCCCTGGCTCTGGAAAGTCCGGGATACTTCTTACATATTCTTCTATTTTTTTCATAATAACCTCCAATGGTTTAATTTGTCAATCAGATGTTAGATAGTATAGCACTTTTTCTGTAGGGAATCAATGTGCAACCCGACAGAACTCGCGGAATTACGACAGGCCCTGGACTGCATATTGCCCAGTACAGAGCCTTCTTTCCTGTTTTACAGTCAATTACTCGCTGTCAGGATCTGCATTTTAGTGATACCTTCTCCTGTTATTCTGTAATATAATTTCGGATTACGATCTGTAAGGTCTCTCTTCCCTGATAACGGTTGATCTCAGGATAATATGTGACCGCAATACTTCCACATTTTTTTATTCTATCAACAAATTCATCTGCTTCTCCAAAATATACTGCTTCCACTACACAGCCGGTACTGTCTGACAGCTGAAGCTTTGCCACATTCCTATTTTTGCCAAGAATACGGCTGCTTAAAACCCGAAGTCCCTTCTGTGCAAAAATCGGTTTGGTATTTCCCTTTCCAAAAGGCTCCAGCAGGGATATCTCTTCCACAAGTTCCTTATTTATATAGGAAACCGGCATTGGCACATCGATCAGGATCTTTGGAGCCAGATCCCTTTCTGTCAGAGTACAGTTTTCGTTTAACCGTCTGCGGAACTCTTCCACATTTTCTTCTTTAATAGATAATCCTGCCGCCATAGGATGACCGCCATACTGTTCCATCAGATCTCCGCATTTTACCAGTTCCTCAAACATGGAATAGCTTTCTATGGAACGTCCGCTGCCTTTCACCATTGTTTCACCTTTTGTCAGAACAAAGACCGGTTTATTGTACTTTTCCCGGATACGTCCCGCAATAATTCCGGCCAGACTTTCGTGACAGTCCGGTAAATAGATCACAAGAACCCTGTCCTGTCCGATTTCTGTCTCTTCCACAATACGGATCGCTGCTTCCTTTCCCTCTTCCGTGAGAGCTTTTCTGCTTTGATTCAACGCAGTCAGATCACCGGCAAGTTTTGCTGCTTCATCTTCCGTCTCCGCACAGAGCAGTTTCAGGGAACGTGCAGCGGTATCCAGTCTTCCACTGGCATTGATACATGGTCCCAGCACAAACCCTACATGATAGGCAGTGATCGGCCCATCCTCCAGGCCATTGGCACGGATCAGTTCACGGAGACCTTTGTTAGAAGTGTGGGAAAGTCGTTTCAGACCTTCCTTTACAAGGATGCGGTTTTCACCCTGAAGATCCATCACGTCTCCCACTGTGGCAATGGCTCCTAATTCCAGAAAATCTTCCAGCTCTTTTTCCGGAATCCCGCATGCCTCATAGAGAGCTGTCACCAGCTTCAACGCAACAACTGCTCCGCACAATCTTTTCTCTGGATAATTACAGTCCGGCTGTTTTGGATTTACAATGGCATCAGCCGGCGGAAGGATCAGTTCTCTTCCATCTTCCGTTTCTTTATAGGGAATTTCATGATGATCGGTTATTATCACCGTCATTCCCTTCTCTTTAGCCATAGTGATTTCATTGTACGCCGCAATTCCATTATCACAGGTAACAATTACGTCAATCCCATCATTCACTGCTCTTTCGATCAGGTGCTCATGGATTCCATATCCGTCTGCCACACGGTCCGGAATATATGTATCTGCCAGAGCTCCTGCACGCTTCAGTCCTTTGATCAGAATGAAGGTCGATACTACCCCATCAATGTCATAATCGCCTATAATACGGATGCGTTTTTTTTCCTTTATTTTATTCCGCAGGATCTCCACTGCCTTATCCACATCTTTCATCAAATGCGGAGAAGCCAGTTCGTCCACCTTTCCATAAAGATATCTGCGAATTTCATCCCTGTCCTGTACATCCCGGTTTCGGATCAGTCTGGCGATCACCGGATCAATTCCGAACTCTTTTCCAATTGCCGCAAAATCCGCCCGTTTTGCAGCAACAACCCATCGTTCCATGTTGTTTCCTCCTTGATGCTTTGCCGCTTTCTTTCTTCAAAGCAACACAATAACCGTATTGTAACTCATACTCCTGCATAGCTGCAAGTTTTTTATGCCACACAAAAAAAACGTTCCGCCAGGAAATATTCTTTCCCGGTACGGAACGTTTCTGTTATTCAGCAATTTTATTCAGATTTCTCCTCATCATTCTGCTGCTTTGCTGCCTCCTGCGCTGCAAGGCGCTCGGCAACTCTTTTACGGTTTTTCTTCTTCGGCTGCTGCTGAGCTGTCTGCTGTCCGGATGGCTGTTTTACCTTTTTCTCAGATTTCTCGGAAGAAATCTTTGCGGAAGCTGCTGCAGCTGCCGGTGCTGCAACACGATTTTTTCTGAATGTTTTCATGGTGTACCACAGAGCACCAGTGATGCATACAGAAGAATATGCTCCACCGATGATACCTACCATCAGCGGTGCTGCAAATTCTTTAATTGAGGAAACACCCATTACATAAAGAATTGCAACCATTACAAATGTTGTCAGGGATGTGTAAATGCTTCGTGTCAGAGTTTCTGTAACACTGGTATTTACGATCTCTTTCAGTTTCTCATCCTCAACTTTCTTTCTGCCTCTCATATTCTCACGGATACGGTCGAAGATGACAATAGTAGCATTGATGGAATAACCTACGATCGTCAGCATACACGCAATAAATGTATTTCCCACAGATGTTCTGGAAATAACATAAAACGCAAGTACGACCAGGACATCATGAAGAAGTGCAAGTACTGCACTGCTTGCAAAGCGGATATCCTTGAAACGGAACCAGATGTAAAGAAGCATGAAGATCGCAGCTACGATAACCGCTACGATAGCGTCTCTTCTCATCTCATTGCTGACAGTAGCGGAAATATTCTCCGATGTGATCAGACTTGTATCTACATCAAAATTTTCCTCCAATGCCTTATTCAGTGCTTCTCGTTCCTTAAGATCCAGAGAACGTGTTTTGATCACTACCTGATTGGTTCCCTGCACCTTGGTCGGCTGTACATTCTTATCACCTGTCACTGCCTCAACAACCGGTGTTACCTCGGAATCGATCTCCTTGATATCCATCTCTTTATTGAAGGTTACATTGGTAGAAGTACCGCCGGAAAACTCCAGACTGTAATTCATGGCTTTGTCACCGATCACATTACTGTGGACCAGCATTCCTACAGGTCCGCAAAGGATCAGGATAATGGAAACAGCAAAGAAGATTTTTCTCTTTCCAACGAAATCCACAACCTTACGTTCCTTGGCAATGCCATAGAATTTCGGGTCACGAACACCAATTGCGTATACCGCATTAATAACAAGCCTGGATATAACCAGTGCTGTAAACATGGAGATCACGATACCCATTGCCAGCGTGTAGGCAAACCCCTTAACAGAACCGGAGCCAAGCCACATCAGCACACAAGCCGCGATCAGTGTTGTGATGTTTCCATCAAAAATAGCGGAAAACGCTTTGCTGAATCCACTTTTGATCGCTGCATGGACAGAAAGGCCTGCCGCGATCTCCTCACGGATTCTGGCGTAGATGATAACATTGGCATCCACTGCCATACCAATGCCCAAGATGATACCTGCAATACCCGGAAGCGTAAGGGTGATATCAAAGGCATTCAGCGTGATCAGCATTAAGGTTGTATAAAGAACCAGTGCAACAGATGCAACCAGACCTGGGATACGGTATGCGATGATCATGATCAGCATAACGATCACAAGACCGATCGCTCCGGCTTTTACACTTGTTGCGATGGCTTCTTCACCAAGCTGTGCAGCAACTACGCTGGAACGAAGCTCGGTAAGCTCAAGACTTAAGGAACCGATTCTTATGTAAGAAGCAAGATTCTGTGCCTCTTCTGTACTTGCCATTCCGGTGATCTGAGCTTTTCCGCCGGAAATCTCCTCATTTACATTCGGAGCGCTTAAAACCTGATCGTCATATACGATTGCGATCTGCTTTCCAACATTTGCCTTGGTAGCTTCCGCAAATTTGGTTTTTCCATTCTTTGTAAGAGTCAGACTGACTGCATATTTCTGGGAGCTTGTGGATGAATCCTGATAAGCACCTCCCTCAGCGTCTGCAACGTCTGTACCTTCCAGTACAACAGATCCGGCTTTCTGGATATCCTCAATACTTCTTGCAAGAACGTATCCGCTCTCACTGTTTCCTGTTGTAAAATTCTGGTTTCCGTCTGCATCTGTCTGATCGATAAAATACAGAGAACCTGGCTTTCCAAGTTCTTCCAGGATCGCATTTGCATCTGATACTCCTGGAATCTCAATGGTGATACGGTTGGAACCTTCTTGATATGCCTGTGCCTCAGTACTGTACTGAGAAACACGCTGCTGCATCTTGTAAACAGTATCGGACATGTCTTCCTTGCTCGGATTGCTGTCCTTAGCCTGGTATGTGATGCTGACACCGCCGGCAAGATCAAGTCCGGTGTTGATATTCTTAGCCGAACCTGTTCCTGTAGGACCAATGCCTACCGCAGCCACATAGCAGAAGAATACTGTGACAATTGCTGTCAGAAGCAGCACTGCAATTCCTCTACTTTTCTTCATTTTCTTTTTCCTCTCTTATTCCGCCAAAGCGGCTTTTATCATGATAGCGCACTCCACACGCTTCCTCTGGAGTTCGCATCCGATCTTATAATTCCCCCGGATATCTCCGCCGAAATGGTAACCATTTGCCGCACAGCCGCCGCTGCAGTAGAATCTGGCAAAACAGTCTTTACAGTCCGGTTTCGTATAGACGTTACATCTTCCAAAGTCTTTTACGATTTCAGGCTTTGTGATTCCCTCGTCTACATTACCCATAAGGTACTGTTCCTCACCCACAAACTGGTGACATGGATAAAAATCTCCCCACGGAGTAACAGCCAGGTACTCGGTTCCTGAGCCGCATCCGGAAAGTCGTTTGTATACACACGGACCACCGGTAAGGTCTATCATAAAGTGGAAGAAGTTGAATCCTTTTCCCTCTTTTTCTCTTTTGATCATTTCTTTTGCAAGAATATCATACTGTTCCAGGATCTGTGGGATATCCTCCTCACGGATCGCATACTCTTCTGTATCTGCTGCCACGACCGGCTCAACAGAAATCTGCTTGAAGCCAAGATCTGCCAGATGCAGAACATCCTGAGAGAAATCAAGATTATGATGAGTAAAGGTTCCTCTTACATAATACTTGTCCTGATTTCTGGATTCCGCAAATTTCTCAAATTTCGGCATGATCAGATCATAGCTTCCTGCACCCTTACGGAACGGGCGCATGTAGTCATGAACTTCTTTTCTACCGTCCACGCTTAAGACAACATTTCCCATTTCCTTATTGCAGAATTCCATCACCTCATCATTTAAAAGAACGCCGTTGGTTGTCAGTGTGAAGCGGAATTTTTTGTTATGAAGTTTCTCCTGTTCTCTTCCGTATTTCACAAGATCCTTTACAACCTGCCAGTTCATAAGAGGCTCGCCGCCAAAGAAATCCACTTCCAGATTCTTTCTGGAGCCGGAATTGGCGATCAGGAAATCCAACGCTTTTTTTCCTACCTCAAAAGACATCAGCGCACGTCTTCCGTGATACTCTCCTTCTTCTGCAAAACAATATCTACATGCCAGATTACAGTCATGAGCAATATGAAGGCAAAGAGCCTTTATAACGGTCTGGCGGTTTTTGGTAAATTCATCAATGATATTCTCATAAATATCTTTTGTAAAAAGCATTCCCTGTTCCTGAAGCTTCTTACATTCAGTTACAGAGGTTTCCACATCCTCTTTTTTAAAACGGTCGCCAAGCTTCTCAGCAATGGCAGCCGCTTCCATGCCTTCTTCAAGATACGGCAGCACCTCATAGGTTACTTCATCTACTAGGTGGATACAGCCGCTGTTGATATCCAGCACAATATTATATCCATTACTTTGATAACGGTGAATCAGACTCATCTTCCCGCAATCCTTTCTAAAATTCTTTTATAATCCGACAAAACGCGCCCTCCGGCGCGTTTTGCTGGATACCTGTTACTTTCAGATAAAACAAGTGAAGCAGCGGATCTCCCGCTGCTTTCCACTCATTCAACGGCTGCTTCTTATTTATGCTCGCAGCTCTGGTTTCCTACTGTACAGGAAGTCTTGCAAGCAGACTGACAGGATGTCTGACATTCGCCACATCCACCCTTCTTAACCGTGTTCTGAAGGTTCTTTGTATTTAATGTCTTGATATGTTCCATGATATATCCTCCTTTATGTATTCTATTCTTCGCCTAGTATAGCATAAAATCATCGATTTTCAAAGCATTTTTTTGTAAGCTTTTACGACAGCATCCCACCAATGGCTCCGCCACCAAGACACATGAAAAAAGTAGTCAACGCATGGGCAAAGGTCATATCCCATTTCCCTTGTGCCAGAAAAGATACCAGAAGCAGCAGAACATAATAGGAAAGCCCGGTAACGATCCCCCATATATATCGGTCTTTCCTTATGATCTTTCCCGCCATAAAACCTCCGACCAGGCAGGATACTACATAAATAATAATGATCCCCACCGCCGCCGTCCCTCCTCCAAATTCAAACTGAAAGAGCAGAAACGCCAGTATCAGAAGAAAAAGTCCTGTCACTCCATAGGCTAGCAGCAATGATCGTAATATTGCTTTTCCCTTCATAAAAAAGCCCTCCCACAGTCATTATATGGGAGAGCTTTTTCTCTTATTCATTACTTCTTTCTTTTCTTAAAAAACACTGCTACACCAGCTACAACTGCCGCTGCCACAAACAAGATCACAAACGGAAGGATCTGAGTGTTATCTCCGGTATTTACCTGTTTCTTGGATGTTGTTGCAGAAGACTGTTCTTCAGCCTCATTCTCCGCCGTATCACTGTTCTGAGAAGAAGACTGTTCCTGATCTGTGCTATCTGAAGTCAGATTCTGAGATGTCTCTGCCGTATTGGTGTCTGTACTGTCTGTTTCTGCAGAATCTGCAGTACCTGAAGATGCAGTATCCGAAGATGAAGCATCAGCTGCAGGTGTAACCGTTGCACCGGTATTGCTTTCAGCATCTGGCCCTACCAGAGATTTACTTCCAGCGATGCCAAATGGGCTGAATGAATGTGTACTGAAAGTCATTGTGGCACCATCCATGCTTGGAATGATGGTCTCCATTGCGCCATTATCAAGAAGGTGTTCAATCGAATATGTATAGCCGGCCTTTACAGGTACAGTCACACTGATATACTCCCCATCCGGAATTTTATACTCTGTATTATTCTGTGTATCCCAGAGTTCAAACTCATAGGATTTAAAGATTGTTGCATCTTCTTCATTGGTAAACTGATAGTCCTCACCACCAGAAACACGAAACTGCACATACCACGGAAGATCGATTCCTGATACAGTTATTCCATCACAGGTATGATTTTGAGACGCAATTTCCTCTTTTTCTGTTTCTGTCAGATCGGTAGCTGCATTCTGAGGGCGTTTATCCTCGGTATCATCTTTCCTGTCAAAAATATTATCCTTGTTTTCTTCAGTATCAGGAGTCTCCGTAATTTCCGGGATCGCGGTAATTTCAGCATCGTTATTTTTTTCATGATTCTCATCGTCTCTATTCTCAGATGCTGCATCAGGATCCATACCATCTTCTGCCGCCGGAGTTATCGTTACAGCAGGAGTTTCCACAGCTTCTGCTTCTTCCCCATCCTGAGTTTTATTATCCTCAGATGGTGCAGCTGTTACCTCCGGAGCTTCTGTTATCTCCGGATCCCTGTTTTCCTCTCCACTGGCATCTGCTGCATCTGTTGTATCAGAAGAATCTGAAGAAGACTGCTCCGTTTTTCCTGTTGTCTCCGGATCTTCTTTATTTTCCTGGGCACTGTTATCCTGCAGACCTTCGTTCTTCTCCTCATTCTCTGCAGTGCTGTCCTCTTTTTCTTTTACAGAAGTATCTGCATCACTCTCATTGACGTCGGTTCCATTTTCCTCTTTATCATCGGTTCCATAGGATTCTCCTGAATCTGAATCAGAAGAATCGGAACTTTCCTCACTTCCGGAATTTTCCTCTGTACTGTCAATGCTGCTGACCACAACTGTCACGGAACCTGTAAGTGTTCCTGAATTACTATCCCACCCCGGAAGGCCTGAAAGGTCAGCACCTGCAGCAGGTTTGAACACTACCCCACAGGATTGCACACGTTTGTCCGGAACATAAGAACTATCTGCCCAGGAAAGAGTTCCATACGCATTAGATGGGAGCGCAATGTTAGCAAGAGCTGTAGGGCTGTCAATAGTTATATTATCCGGGATCACAGCACCGGATTCTATACCTGAAGAGTTCTCCGCATATGCCGGAAAGGTCTGTCCTCCGATCAGTGTCATGGACAATGCCGCTGCTGCCAGTATTGAAAAGCTTCTGCTAAATGTAATCTTTGTGTTCTTTTTCATAATAATCTGCACCTCTATATTCAAAATCTAAGATTCATATTTGCCTTTTGTCAAAAAATTCAGTTATATAAAATATCGAACGCATGTAACATGCGCTCGAACCAATATTTCTCCAAAAATTAATATCTTGTTAATCTTTCGTAACAGATATTTCTTTTTTTCGTCAAATGCATTATAACACAATTCTTTTTTTTACGACACCCCTAAATTAATTTTTTTTGAGCATCAATGAAAATTGTTTAATTATTCTAGTTATTTCCCCCATTACCTCATCAATTCCATCATTTGTCATAATCCACGTATTTTTATCTATAGAATCCACACAACACGAACTCACAAAGAATTCCGTATCCGGATAAAGCAACTTGTAATACATCAAAGCACGTCTTGCATGACAGGTTTTACAGCAGAGAATCGCCTTTTTGATATCCAGGTGTTCTCTGTCTGTTACCTGTCTGGAATAAATTGCGTTCTCATAAGTGTAGGTTGCCTGATCTTCTTTCAGAATTGCTTCTTCCGGTACATCATTCTGCATCAGAACATCTTTCAAAAAATCCCATTCCGTTTTGTATGTCCCACAATAACATTCTTTCTTGTCAAGAACTCCTGTAAATCTCCCTGCTGTGATACTGTATCTTCCACTGGGCAGGATCTTTGGTGCAAACCCATTCCTGTAAAGCTCCGCTGCTTTTTCCGCCATTTGAGGATATCCGTTTCCCGGAACAAAGATCACATCCGCTTTTTCCGGCTTATCTTCTATAAACATGAAATCTTCTATCTGTTTCAGAAACTCTTCGTACATTATTTTTTATGTCCTTCCTTTACCATCTGCAGCTAAATCCCGGATCAAAAGATATTTATCTGACAGTTATCCCTTATCCAGCTTTCTGTATTGCCTAATCATATCACTCTTTCGTGGCAGATGCACTAACAGATCATCTGTTTTCTATTTTGTAACGATCACTGTGCTATATCCACTGTCCCTCAGCCTTTGTTCCATATTGACCGCATTTCCAAGCTGCATATATGCTCCTACCTGAACTTTGTAAAGATCATTCTCTCTCAGGATAAACGCCGGAAATCCCTGATCTGTCAGCTGATACAACATCCTGTCTGCATTTTCCCGATTTCGAAATGCTCCTGTCTGTACCCGATAATACAATGGCTCTTCCACCGTTTCCTCATTCAACGTTCCCAGAATGGCATCTGCGATGCTTCTGGCAATCTCTTCGAATTTTTTTTCAAAAAGCTGATTATCCTTTTCCGAGTTTATAAATCCGGTCTCGACCAAAAGTGCCGGCATTTTTGTGCGCCGGAGCACTACCAGCCCCGGACGTTCTTTTACGCCCAGTTCCCGAAACCCCAGTTCTCCCAATGCTCCCAGGATATTCTGTGCCATCTGATATTTAATGCCTTTCTTATCATAGACCAGTACTTCAACTCCATTGTATTGTTCCGGCTTGGAACTGCTGTTGCGATGAAAAGAAATAAAAAAATCTGCTCCAGCTTCATTTGCAGCTTTCGCTTTTTCAAAAGGAGTCTGATAAATATCTGTAGTCCTGGTATAAACCACATCCACGCCGTTCTCTTCCAGGATCTTTCCTACTGCAAGGGTCAGTTTCAGATTGTCATCCTTTTCCTTGCGATCTTTATAAACAGCACCCGGATCTTCTCCACCATGTCCGGCATCCAGAACGATTTTATATGCCATGTTCTTTCTCCTTGAGAATTTCATTCACAATATGATATGACTGTATGTTTTTTCCTGTGCCTGCATTTCATTTCATGCTTTATTTTGTTTTCCGGATCTGTTTACTCAACATATTTTCACGTTAATTCTTCTTGACTTTTAAGCATTAAAGTGTTATATTAACACAATCAGTGTTGTATTTTTAAATAATCCAAAAATGCAGCAACATCGTGAGGAGGAAAACAATATGAAAAAGCGTATTTTAACAGCTGTACTCGCAGCAGCTCTTGTAACAGGAACCTGTGCTGCCACAGTAAGCGCCAAAGAAGAAAAGACTTACACAATAGGTATCTGCCAGCTGGTCCAGCATGACGCACTGGATGCCGCAACCAAGGGTTTTGAGGATGCCATCACTGAAAAGATGGGTGATTCCGTAAAATTTGACGAGCAAAATGCACAGGGTGATTCTAATACCTGTTCTACCATTATCAACAGCTTTGTTTCAGAAGGGGCAGACCTGATCCTTGCAAACGCAACCGCATCTCTTCAGGCTGCAGCTGCCGGAACTTCCGATATCCCGATCCTTGGAACAGCCGTTACCGAATATGGTGTCGCTCTTGGAATCGATGACTTTGACGGAACAGTAGGCGAGAACATTTCCGGTACTTCTGATCTTGCTCCTCTTGATGAGCAGGCCGATATGCTCCATGAGCTTTTCCCGGATGCAAAAAATGTCGGACTTCTCTACTGCTCAGCAGAGCCAAACTCCCAGTATCAGGTAGATACAGTAAAAGATGCTCTTGAGAAGCTTGGTTATACCTGTGAAGATTATGCATTCTCTGATTCCAACGATCTTTCATCCGTTGTTACCACAGCTGCCAATGACAGTGATGTGATCTATGCACCTACAGATAATACTGTAGCATCCAATACTGAGATCATCAACAACATCTGTCTTCCGGCAAAGGTTCCGGTAATCGCTGGTGAAGAAGGTATCTGCCAGGCATGTGGTGTTGCAACACTTTCCATCAGCTACTATGATCTTGGATACAAAACCGGTGAAATGGCAGTCAGCATCCTTCAGGATGGTAAAGATATCTCCAAAATGCCGATTGAATATGCACCAAAATTCACAAAAGAATACAACAAAGACATCTGTGACGAGCTTGGTATTAAAATTCCGGATGGATATGAAGCAATCGAAACAGATAAAACAGCTGAATAATCGGTAAAAAACCTATTATACACTGATACAGCGAGAAGGGAGTTCCCCTTCTCGCTGTTCGTGCATAAAAAAGAGGAGGATAATTTAACATGCAGATTATGAGTTTAATAACCGCACTTCCAGGAGCTGCCGCACAGGGGCTTATCTGGGGAATCATGGCGATCGGTGTGTACATTACATTCCGCATTCTTGATATTGCGGATCTTACCGTTGACGGAACTTTATGTACAGGCGGCGCTGTTTGTATCATGATGATGCTCAGCGGACACAATGTATGGGTGTCCATGCTGGCTGCAACAGGAGCCGGTCTTCTGGCCGGTCTTGCCACCGGTATTTTTCATACCTTTATGGGCATCCCGGCTATCCTTGCCGGAATCCTGACACAGCTTTCCCTTTACTCTGTCAACCTGAAGATCATGGGAAAAGCAAACCAGGCGATCAATGTTGATAAATTTAATCTTCTGGTATCCCTTCGACGTGTCAAGGGTGTTGCTCTGACACAGAATACGCTTTTTATCGTAGCAATTATGATCATCATTCTGATTGCAGTCCTTTACTGGTTCTTCGGAACTGAACTCGGATGTTCCCTGCGTGCGACCGGATGTAATCCAAGCATGTCCCGTGCACAGGGTATCAACACAGACCGCAATAAGGTTCTGGGACTGATGCTTTCCAACGGACTTGTTGCTCTTTCCGGCGCTCTTCTCACACAGTACCAGGGATTTGCAGATATCAACATGGGACGTGGTTCCATCGTTATCGGTCTTGCTGCAGTAATTATCGGTGAAGCGATCTTCAGCCGTATTTTCCGCAACTTTGCACTGAAGCTTTTAAGCGTTGTATTTGGTTCTATTCTTTATTATCTGGTACTTCAGATTGTTATCTGGATGGGAATTGATACAGACCTTCTGAAAATGCTTTCCGCACTCGTCGTTGCATTTTTCCTTGCTTTCCCATACTGGAAGGGCAAATACTTTACAAAAGCCAAACAGGGAGGTAAATGATCATGCTGAAACTGATCGATATACATAAAACATTTAATCCGGGCACCATCAATGAAAAGGTTGCTTTAAACGGCGTGGATCTTCATCTGAACGAAGGTGATTTTGTTACAGTCATCGGAGGAAACGGCGCCGGAAAATCCACTATGCTGAATGCAGTTGCAGGTGCCTGGCCTGTAGATTCCGGAAAGATCATTATCGGTGGAACCGATGTCACAAAACTTTCCGAATATAAAAGAGCCGCGTATCTTGGCCGTGTATTCCAGGATCCTATGACCGGAACTGCTGCAACTATGGGAATTGAAGAAAATCTCGCTCTTGCCAAACGCCGCGGAAAATCCCGCCTTCTCCGTCCGGGCATTACCCGCCAGGAACGGGAAGAATACCACGAACTCCTGAAGATTCTCGGTCTTGGTCTTGAGGACCGGCTCACTTCCAAAGTCGGACTCCTCTCCGGTGGCCAGCGTCAGGCATTGACACTTCTGATGGCAACTTTAAAGAAGCCTCAGCTTCTTCTTCTGGATGAGCACACTGCTGCTCTTGATCCGAAGACTGCAGCCAAGGTTCTCGAGATCACAGACATGATCGTAACCCGCGATCATCTGACAACCATGATGATCACCCATAACATGCGTGATGCAATCACTCACGGCAATCGTCTGATCATGATGTGGGAGGGAAAGATCATTCTGGATATCCAGGGCGAAGAAAAGAAAAAGCTTACAGTCAAAGATCTCCTGGACAAATTCGAAGAAGCCAGCGGTGAAGAATTTTCCAACGATTCCGCACTTCTCAGCTAAACCACAAAAAAAGAACTCTTATAATAATTAGACAAACAGCATAACACATGGAAAGAACCTGGCCGGAATTTCATTCTTTATGATGGATTCCGGCCTTAATTTCTGTTCTAATGCAAATAACGATAAACTCAAAGCACTTCCATATGTCACCTCTCTTTAGCTCATTTCAATTCCACAGAGAATTCACCACTCCTTCTGCTGTATCGATAAATGGAAGATGTCAGATAATCCTCCTCCGGAGTTGCTTTCTCGAGCGTATCACTTAGAACTTCTTTCAAATCTTCCGGATAAACCACATCCGCATTATGGACCATTACTTCATGAACACTGGTAAAAACCAGATATAGGTCTGACCCCAGTAGTTCAGAAAGACGTCTGGCTACCCCGGGCAAAAAGATTGCTGCCGCTCCATTAGTACGCTTTTCTGTACTCAGGCAATTCCCGGCAATCCCTTTATTTGGATGGTATGTTCCAAGGATATCCATGAAATTATCTCCTTCATATGTCTTATCAAACAGCATTTTTTCCCAATGATAGATTCTTGGTGGACTGATAAAATATGTATTTATTAGAGCAGCTTCGAAAACAGTATCCGCATCTTTTCCCCATTTCTCCACAAAGCTTTTCTTGATCTTTGCACTCAGAACATATCCCTCTTTTTCTCCTGCAAGATAATAAACCACTAAAGCAATATCTCCGATTTTGTGATGAACCAACTCCTTCAGTATAGTCCTGTTTTTATCTGCATTCAGAAGTCGAATAAAAAGTCTGCTTTTTACCTTCTCATAATCTTTCAGATCGTCCAAATCACATAGCACACAATTTTCACTGACTTTTTTTATCTCCCTAACACAATCATGAACGATATTTTCAAAAGAATGTTCCTGACAGTACCTTTTATAAAGCTCTTCTGTATGCAACCCGCAGACTGTTTTTGCCTTTTCCATATGACCACTCTCTACAAATAGCCTATCTCCCAAACAGCCATATTTTTCTCCATCGTTTGAAAAATAAATTTCTTCTTCCTTTAGGTCCATAGCCGCAAGAAGAAGCTTTCTCAGGTCCGTGACAAAAGTTTCATAACTTTTTTCCATATTTAATTTCCTTTCTGTGAAACAAAGCGGACGAATGTCCTGACAAAATCCTGTGCGCTCTCACAACGACGCACAAAATGATTCTGATCTGATAGCATGATTAGATATTTCTGTGGAAAGAACTTCCACTGTAGAATTGCAGAGAGCAGATTTCTCTGCTGAATCTGAGTTGCTTGCTGTATGGACAAGTATAATAGAAGTTTTCAGATTTGTAAAGAAGTTTTCATCGACAGAAAAAGCAACTTCCGCTGCCTTTTGCTGTCATACCCTTTGTATTGTTTCAGATTTGTGTCTCATTCCGAAATATCACTAATGGATTTCTCCATGTTTCTCCAGATAATCCAGAAATCCCTCACAACCTTCCTGTATATCTTCATAAGTTTTGTCAAAATTTCCTGTATACCAAGGATCCGCAATATCCCGTCCTGATCCGGCAAAAGTCAGAAACTTATAAAGCTTCTCTTCCGGGTCATTCTTCAGCATCCTGTTAAGATTACGCATATTAGCAGAATCCATACCAATAATATAATCGGATTTTTCATAATCCGACCACGTAATCTGCTTCGCTCTGTGCGGAACCAGTGGTATTCCCACTTCTCTCAGCTTGTTTACTGTTCCTCTGTGAGGTGGATTCCCAATCTCCTCTGTACTTGTTGCAAAACTGTCGATCAAAAACTGATCTGAAAGGCCGAGCATTTTTACCTTGTGCGTAAAAACACTCTCGGCCATGGTTGATCTGCAGATATTGCCGTGGCAGACAAATAACACTCTTATCATTGCTTAAAACTCCTTGAAATGCTGTATTTACGCTGTTTACAGGCATTTTCCGATAATCTTCAATCCTGTCATTTTCCTGTATATCACAGCATAAATTCGTATATTTTCTTATCCAAATTTAGTAACTTCTTAGTAATAACCAGCCTGGAAAACAGGCTCTCTAAGAACCTTATAATCAGATTATTTTTAATTCTTTTTTCTATTATTTTATCATACTATGCCAGTTTTGCAATCCTATTCATCTCTTCTTTTGCATCAATTAATCCCAGATGCGTATATACATTTAACGTAACCCCTATATCAGAATGTCCCATTAAATATTGGAGTGCTTTCGGATTCATTCCAGCTTTCGCCATATTGGAACAATATGTATGCCTACATACATGAGGCGTGATCTTTGGCATTTGTTCCTCATGAGTACGATTATACTTTCCTAACGCCCACTGAAAATGTTTTTCCCAATGGAGTGCTACCTCAGGCATATCTTTTTTATCCAGGAATAAAAATCGACTATATCCATCTATAATCGGCTCAACCCTTACTTTTTTACGGTTTTTCACAATCTGTTCAAAACATTCATAAACTTCATCTGTCATCGGCAACATTCGTGTTCCACTTGAAGTTTTGGTATCTTCAATGACGTACTGCATTCCTCTGGTTCTCTGAAGCTGATGATTCACATTGATTTTTCTCTCCTGAAGATCAATATCTTTCACTGTCAATCCACAAAACTCAGAAATACGAAGTCCAGTCTTAAACAAAATAAACATTCCATTATAGTATTTTGAGTAATGGTCATCATTTCGGATAAACTCCAGAAATAACTCTTCCTGTTCTTTTGTAATTGCCTGTCTTGTAACACTGTCATTTACGACAACTGTACATAATTGAAATTCAAAAGGATTCTTGCGCAGTAAATCATCTTCAACTGCCATCTGAAATGCAGGTCTTACAATTCCACGCACACTGTGAATGGAACTGTATCCTCTTCCATCTGCTTGCAGCTTAATAAACCATGCTTTTGCATCCGACAATTTTATTTTATCTATTCTTCTGGTTCCGAATTCTTCTTTTTTTATTATATTGATCACAAAATCATAGTTCGCCTGAGTATTATGACGAACCCCCTTTTTTTGTCCAATATATTTTTGAACCAAATCCAAAACTGTTAAATTTCCTCCGTAAGGTACTATACCATCATGTAAATCTCTTTGGATATTTTTTTCTTTTTCCCTTAGAGCTAAGCATGGTCTGCATCCAGTTGGCAGAGAATCTGTTGGCTCTAATTTCCAACTATACAAAAACTTCTGCTTTCCATAACAATCTGTATATACAAACGCATATCTTCCATCTTTTCTCTGACTTTCTCCGTTTCGTAAAATTCGACCTTTTTTATCTCGTCGTTTTTGGTCACGTTTTGTTTTACCCAAACGTCTTCGCCCCTTTCTACGAAGAAGCCCTAGCACGATATAGGTATTATATCATACCAGGGCTAACATTTCCACTTTAAAGTGCTAAATTGTTCGTATATTTTTTACAAAGACGTAGTCTGATCCAGAAAGGCCTCAAATTTCTTACGGTTAATCAATGACTTACACCCCACCTGGACTGTAAAGCAACATTCTGAATTTAGATGTTCCGAAATAAGCATCCTTATTTTCTTTTCACCTATTCCGAAATATTGCACTGCTTCATCCACCGTAAGCATATATTTTTCCCAAATTGGAATCTTACCTTTTTCAATTTTAATCGCCACTCTTCTCTCCTCCTTTTCTCTTTGGACAAAACATTTTTATCTGCCCATGACAATTTACAATTTTATACACTGTCATCGGCAGATAAAATTACAATACAGGTGGCAGTTCAGTACTCTGCCCACATCGGTTTTGCACCGTCATTAAATATGACCAGATTTTTTCTGGAAGTATCATTATCACAGATATGCTTCGTCGCCCTGTGCAGCTGCTACACATTTTGTCAAATTCTTCTCGCTCCATACCTTTACTTCAATGTTATATTTCAGCATTTCCTCGTATTTACTCCATTAACAGAGCAGATATATCATGGCGGATTTACCTAGTGGCTCTACATATCTTCACGTCCTGTATGTAAAACAATATACAATTTTCAAGGTACAAAAATTCCTGAAGGGGAAAAGGAATCTATATTAAATACTCCCTTTACTGATTACTTTTCCTTACATATGATTTCGTATCAAATCCCAAGGTCTTAGTAATCAGTTTTGTTTCCAGGCGTTGACGCAGAGTTTCATCTACACAGTAATGCACCTGTCCAAATTCGTCAAACATTTTTCTGGTAGCCAAAACTGTTATGTACCCTTCATAATGCTTCAACACTGCCTGGATTGCCTCAGTATCACCAGTTGATGCTGCCTCAATAACATGGAATGGCAGCAAATCAAATGCGCATTTCTGTTTTTTACTTTTTTTCATTTGCAGATTCCTCCATATTTTTTCTCATCAGTTCCAGTGATCGTCTACGATGCTCATTAATTGTGCTGCGTACAAGATTCATTTCTCTGGCAATGTCTGCATCACTCATATCCATAAAATATGATAATAACACAACATTCCTTTTCTTTTCAGTAAGTGTCTGCAGTGCTTCAGCAATCAATGCATCTTTGACTTCTATGTCGTAACCCAGGACCTGAAAACGATGTGTTTCCATTTCATGCTCATCCATTATAAAAAGTCTGCTCAACTCCTTTTCTGATAATTCTGACAACATCACTTCATACTTCTGGCGATATGCCATATGCTTTTCATAATTAATAACTTCACTTTTCAATGCCAGCTTGCACAGAGAATCAAACTGATGTCTGACTGTCTGCTCATCTTGAAAAGAGGATTGCTCCATAAGAGTTCACCTCCTTCCCCGCCGGTAGGCAATAAGCAAAGTTCTTGCTTCCCCTTCACACTTATCCCAAACGGATGAGTGCATTTGTCGGGGTGTGGGAAGAAATTTTTAAAAAATTTCTTAATAAATACGAGGAAATTGTTTTTCCTGTATTTTGAGGTATATAAAAAACGTCCTAATGGGTAGTTTTTAGCCCATCGGACGCTATTTATATCAAAAGATAATATTTTGCCATCATTTCTTGTGGCATATAATTCACTTTTTGAGGTAAAGAAATTTATTTGCTTTTTTGAACTATTTATCTATTTCATCCGTCACGTAATGACGGATGTGATACCAGACAATAAAATTCTTAATCATTCCAATACCTCCGGATCTGTTTTACGGAAATTCAGAATTTTATATGTCTTTTAAAAAGTAAAATATCACCCTCTTTTTTAGTGAAATATTAGTTCATTTTCTTTCAAGAAAGGGAACTATACACTAAACATGGAGGTGTATCATATGCCAAAACAAACAGATAAAGAACTGGGATTGTTTTTTAAGAACGCCCGACACGAGCAAAAATTGACTTATGAAGAATTAGCTGAAAAAGCAGAAATGTCCAGCCGATATTTAAAGGAAATTGAAAATGGGGGCCGAGTTCCCAGTTTTCATAAAATCAGAAAACTGGTACGCGCTTTAAATGTTCCTCCTGAACCATTGTTTTATCCAAACAATCATACAGATAATCTTGATTATCAACGCCTGCTCATGTACCTGTCAAAATGCAACGATGAGCAAATTACCGCTATCCTTGCCATCGTAGAAGCATATCTGCGCACATACAAAATTCCTACAGACCACGATAAACAAGATCCCTGAAATTCATTTGAATTCTATCTGAATTATTCTGAAGAAGCGGTATGGTTTCCCATACCGCCACTCTTAACGTGCATATTTTTCTATCATTCTCTTAACATTCGTGGATTTCTTTATTGCCCCTATATTAATAAGAAACTCAACTACATCCATCATTCCCTGGTAATAAGCCCGCTGCTCCTCTTCATAATGGAAATGTTCTAACTGATCCAGATATTTATTCCAGAAATTCTGCTCACGCTCTGGGATTTTTTCCAGATATAGTAGCAGCTTCTTTTGTATTTGTTTCAAATTCTTCTCTGCTTCTTTCCATTCTTCCGGCTGTACTGTATATTCTCTTTCTCCGGAGTCACAGCGCAATTCCTCAAATAAATTCGATACTGCTTCATAAAATTCATTCATCTTCTTTCCACCTCTCATTAGAATTATTTCTCATTACAGGCAGCATTATCATTTTCTTATTTCAAAAATCAAATAAACTTTCCAAAAACTTCATCTTTAGAAGTATAGTAACAATATTTTTCCTTAAAATCAATAATAATACTTCATCTTTAGAAACTTTTGAGGATCAGAATGATTATTTATTGGGATAAAAAAACGAACAGTAAAAACAGAATAGGACAACGGGTAAAAGAATTACGAAAGGCTCATAATCTTACTCAGAAAACACTCGCTGCCAAATTACAACTTGCAGGATATGATTTTAATGATCTGGCAATCCTGCGAATTGAACAAGGCACACGTTTCGTTCCCGACTACGAAGTTGTCGCACTGGCCGAAGTATTTAATGTTTCCTGCGAATATCTTCTTGGTCTGACGGACGCTCCTGCAAAATAATTCAATTGTATTGCTGCCCATTCTATGCTAAACTATGGATAGATACTTCTGAACAACATACACTATTTATAAACCGTATGATTGGAGTGATTTCATGGAATTAACAAAAAAAGTCCCTACAACCGATAAAAACCAGGAAAACAATCATCTTCTCCGCATGTTAGACCGGGGAATTGATGATATGGAAGCTGGTCGTGAATTGCCACTGGAAGATGCTTTTCGCAAAATCACAGAATTAAGGGATGCACGAAGAAATGCAAGAATATAAAATTATTTTAACCTGGGAAGCAATTTACGATGTCACAGACATTGCAGATTATATTGAAGAAGAATTCGGCCAGCAACGTGCTGACCGTTTTCAATCTGATCTGAAAGAACAAATGCAGAATTTAAGTCAGTTCAGTACTGCCTTTCCCCGAACTCAAATTCTGTACAGAGGATATTCCATACATAAAAGATCTTTTCCGCCATCTATTATTTTTTATATTATAATGGAACAAACAAAAGAGATTCATATTCTCCGAGTGTTGCGCCATGAACGAGATTGGGAAAATATCCTGTTGCAAAGACCAACTTATACATATCCAGAATGAATACCTGGGAGCCGATCAGAGATTTTTCTGAAAGGCTTCCTTTTAAATTTTAATTACTTCCCACTGTCAATTAAATCATAACTCATATCCAGAAAATCTAGCGTCTTAGCTTCACTGACAGATTCATCCAGAAGAATCGTAATCCAGTGCCGCTTGTTCATATGATACCCCGATAAAAATCCATACGTTTGAATTAACATCCCAACCAGATCAGGGTCACATTTTACATTCAGGATATCAATGTTTCCATCTTCTTCTAATCCCAGTGTTTTCTTTTCCACTGCCATAATTATAGCATACCATTTTCCATTTTTATGTCGAAGCACCGCAGAATCAGGATCTTTTTTCCATAAATATTCCGGTTCAGTTCCATATTGCTCTTTCACATATTGAAAAATTTCCTCACGTTTCAAATTTATCCCTCACTTACGATTTCTTGCTCTGATTATACGCTATCAGGATTATATTCTCAAGCACTTCTCACAGTTCCATTTATGTTTTATAGCTTTTGCATAGCCTGCTTTGCAGGCTACACCCCAAAAGAAGCAAGCACTGCCAGTGTCATGACACCTGGCTCATTTTACAAAATTCCCCTTCGGTTTATTTTGTAAAAATGTATCAGGGAGTATCCCTGTCCCTCTCATATTTTATAATTTCTTAATTTGACGCTTTCACCCAGTCCTGTTAAAATAACTTACAGATACATCTGTCCAAACCAACAAAAAACCAAGTACCATAACTGTCATAGCCGAACTGGTTAGACAGTTTTTTTGTACTCTTTTTTATAGAAAAAAACGAATTGGAGGATTTCAATGAGCAAACGTACCAGAATTCATCCCGTACAATTTTATTTGAATGATGACGAACAATACATTTTAGAAGAAAAATATCGTCTTTCCAGGATGAAAAGCAAATCTGCCTTTCTACGGAAAATGATCTTATATGGATTTGTATATGAAGTAGACTACTCTCATATCCGAAAAATGAATACCCTGCTGGGCAATATCAGCAGCAATTTGAATCAGATCACCCATCGTATAAACAGTACCAATACAGTTTACCAAAGGACCTGGACGATATAAAGGAGTTAATGGAAAAAATATGGCAGTTACAAAAATCCATGGTATCAAAACAACCGTTGATAAAGCAATAGAATACATCTGCAATCCAGATAAAACTGACCAGAATCTATATATTTCTTCCTTTGCCTGCTCTCCCGAAACAGCCGTTCTTGACTTTAAATACACTTTGGATCATACACATGACTGCAGAGATCCGCACAATACAAATAAGGCATTTCATCTGATTCAGGCATTTTCCCCTGGTGAAGTTTCCTATGAAGAAGCCCATCAAATTGGCAAAGAACTTGCGGATCGCTTACTGGAGGGAAAATACTCCTATGTTCTGACAACACACACTGATAAAGGTCATGTACATAACCATTTAATTTTCTGTTCTGCAGATAACATCACTTTTTCTCATTACCATGACTGTAAAAAGAATTACTGGAAAATACGAAATCTCAGCGACACTTTATGCCAGGAACATAACCTGTCCACAATTATGCCAGATGGTAAAAAAGGAATGAAATACAATGAATGGGCTGCAAATAAATCTGAATCCAGTAAAAAAGCGCAGCTGCGAAAAGATATCAACCAGACAATCCGAATCGTTTCCACTTACTCAGAATTTCTTGCATTTATGGAAGCTAAAGGATATGAAATAAAAAACGCAGAATTTGGCGAAAACAGCAGGAAATACATTACCTTTCGTTCTCCCGATATGTCCCGTCCAGTGCGTGGAAGTGCTAAATCTTTAGGAAAAAATTTTACTAAGGAACGTATCAAAGAACGTATTGAGAATAAACTCCAGAGAACTGCCATTTCTTCTGTTCGCAAGAAGTTAATAGACACCAACGCTCCCAATATAACAGGAAACATCGACCTTCAGAAATGGGCAAATAAGGAAAATTTAAAGATTGTTTCTACTACATATAGCCAGATGCTTACACATAATCTACATAATTTTTCAGAACTTGAAAGCCGCATAACCTTGTTACATATGCAACAAAAAGAGGTAAATACCACTGTCGTCTCTCTTGAATCACAGATCCGACATCTTCGAGAACTGCTAAAATACGCTGAACAATATCAGAAAAATAAAATTTATAACGACCATTATAAAAGCTCAAAAGATTCGGATCGTTATTTCCGTAAATATGAATCTCAAATTATCCTTTTCGCTGGTGCCGAGCATATTTTACAGGAAAATGGTATAGACCTGAAACAGCTCAATACCAATAAGTTACAGGCTCAAATTTCAGAGCTTATTTCCAGAAAGAAGTCAATAAATACTCAATATGTTTCCTTTCGGAAAGAAATGAAAGAGTTGGAATTGATACATCAAAACTTGTCCAAGTATCTAAAACCGGATGATCCTGAAATAGAAAAATCTTCCCATAACAAACTTCCTTCTTTGTAAAACCATAATAATAGGCAGCGATTTCACTCGCTGCCTAAATTCCCGTTAAACCGATATCCTACACCTCGTACTGTTTGTATATATAATGGTTGTCCAGGATCATCTTCTATTTTTTCTCTGATATTGCAGATATGTCGCATAACCACATTATAATCACCGGAATAAGGTTCATTCCATACCAGATCATAAACCATTTCTTTTCCAAATATTCTACCTGGATTTTTCGCTAAAAGAAGTAAAATATCATATTCATATTTTGAAAGATGAACATCACTATCATTCTTTTTAACAATTCGTTCCTGTAGATATATTTTTAATTCTCCAAACCTTATAATTTCCGGTATGAATTGGTTTTTATGTTCCCAGCTAGTCAATATGTTTTCACTTATGCTTCCATTAGCATCTGTGATTCTCTCAATAATTTCTATCTTTTTCACCTTTATTGCCTCTACATTATTAATTTTATATTCTATATATCATCTGCCATTTGACTTTTTTCTTCTACAAGTAATATAATATATTTATTACATATGTAGGATTTAGCAGGAGGATTTTATTATGTCACTACCCCAAATTTCAGAAGCCGAATTTGAAGTTATGAAAATTGTATGGAAATATGCTCCCATCAATACAAATGAAATTACAGAAAAACTTACTCTAACTACCAGCTGGAGTCCAAAAACAATTCAAACTCTTATCAAGAGACTTGTTTCCAAAAAAGCTCTTTCCTACGAAAAACAAAGCCGGGTATTTGTCTATACTCCATTAGTCCAAGAAGATGAATATATACGCCAGGAAAGCAATTCTTTTTTAAAGCGATATTATAATGGAAATCTTTCTTCTATGATGGCTTCTTACCTTGAAGACGATAAGCTCTCTTCAACAGAAATTGATAACTTACGCCATTTATTATCAAAACATCAGAAATAGGAGGTTTTGAATGAGCAACTGGATTATCCACTTTTTAATCAGTAATATCTTCATATGTATTTTTACACTTGTAATAATCGGAACAAAAAAACTTCTGAAAAAATATTTATCTGCGGCTACACAGTACCATCTCTGTTTTCTTTTATTTTTACTACTTGCCGTGCCATTTTTTCCTGTACAGATTCATGGCTCACAACTTTTTTCATGGTTACATTTTTTTCAAACTGACTCAGGACTTAACTCTGGTACCGACACGCTATCCGAACTTACCAGTAATACACAAAATATTTTGTTAAACCAGGTGAATGATTTTTCAGTTTCCATCAGTAGTCAATTTTCTGGAGGCTTGAATACCATACTCTTTCTAATATGGATAACGGGTGTTATGATTATGTCAGTCCTCACCCTTCATTCATTAAACTATGTACGCTCCATAAAAAGATCTGCTCTCCCGCTTCAAAATCAGCAGGTAAAAACTAAGTCATGAACCACCAGTTCAACTGGTGGTTTGATTATGCCCCTATAAGGGGCCTATGCCTGCAACGCCTGAAAGGCGGATGCCTCAAG